>CAZPYW010000139.1:0-4389 GCA_964590095.1 uncultured Oscillospiraceae bacterium
AAAAATGCGTACATCCTGTGATGTACGCACTTTTTATTTACTTTTTCTCGGGTGGGACAAGGATGCGCAGCGCCTGACGGTGGATGGTGATATCCGCGGTGCGGCCGGTGCCGCCGTACTCGCCGTCCAGCGTCCATGAGATCGGCTCGTCAAAGGAAAAGCTGACGCGGTCAGTCTGGCGGGTGACAAAGTACTCGTTCTGGAAGCTCCCGCGCAGCAGACAGCCGGCGGCGTTCGGAAAATCGATCAGATTCTTGAAATCACGCACCAGAAGCACCTCGGCCTTGCCGTCGTTCAGCGAAATGCCAAGGTCTGTCTTGGGCTTAAAGCCCGCCACGCTCAGCGTGCTGCACACCAGACCGTCCAGAACGTCCAGCTCAAGCTGCTCGCCGTTTACATCCATCCGCAGATGGATGGGCTTGACACCGCTGAGCGAGCGCACGCCCTCAAAGAGATAGGCCAGACGGCCAAGCACGCGCTTGTCCTCCTGCGCGGTCTCATACGGCACGTCGGTGAACAGGCCGAACGCCGCCACATAGGCAAACCAGCGCTCGCCGTTGAAGCAGCCCACGTCCATGGCAAACGGCTCACCGGCGATAATATCGCGCGCGGCCGTAATCGTGTTTTTGCTGAGCCCCAGCGTGGAGGCCACGTCGTTGACCGTCCCGCCCGGGATATAGCCCAGCGGCGGGCGGCTGTCGGCGGGCAGCTGCATCAGACCGGAGACCGCCTCATTGAGCGTGCCGTCGCCGCCGGTGCAGACCAGAAGATCATAGCTTGCGCCATCTGCCGCGATCTTGCGCGTCAAATCGCGCGGCGCGGTGGTGGGATAGACCGTCACGTCATAGCCGCCGGCGGAAAAGATCTGGATGACCTCCATCAGATGGCTGCGGATCTCGGCGTGTCCGGCGTTGGGGTTGATGAAAAACAACAGTCGTTTCATATCGGCCTCACCCTGCGCGTATGCGCGTTATTCCGTCGCGGCGTCAGTCTGCGCCGCAGCCTGTTCGGCCAGTGCATCCACCAGTGCCGCGTTTTCCAGCGTCAGACTGGTGTCGTATTTTGCAGCGATTTCATCGGCAATGCGCTGCGACAGCGTGTTCAGATACTGTGCCTTTGCCGTTTCGCGCCAGTAGATTTCGTCAGAGACAGCGGAGAAATAGATGATGTGATAGCCGTACTCGGTCTGGACAAGCTCGACGTCACCGACCTTGCGCGCATCGTCAAAGCACCAGTTGTTGAAATTCTCAACCGTTGCGCCCGGGTAGATATCCGCGATCAGGCCGCCGTTTGCGGCGCTTCCGTCAACGGAGTGCTGCGCAGCCAGCGCAGAGAACGCGTCCTCGGTCTGTTCGCCCGCTTCCCACTCGGCAAGGACGGCGTCGATCTGCTCCTTGGCAGCGTCCCACGCGGCCTGCGTGTATTCGCCGTTTTCGTCCGTCTCGGTGGGCTGGATCAGAATGTGGCGAACCGTGACCATGGGGTGGTCGTCCTTGAGCACACGGCTGGCTTCAAAGCTGGCGGCGTTCTCGTCATAGTAGTTTTCCACGTCGGCGTCGGTGACCTCGGTGGCATCCACCAGCTGGCTCAGATAGGTGGTGGCGATCATGTTGTCCTCGGCGTATTTGTGATAGTCGTCCATGGTGATCACACTGCCGAACATCATCTGCAAATATGCCTCGCCGCTTTCAAAGCCGTAATAGGCGGCTGCGCTGTCAAGATTGACGGCCAGCGTGTCCAGATACGACTGCTCCTCCTCGGGGAGCGTGAAGCCGTTGGCGTCGGCCTCCTGCCGCAGGGCGCTGACGCTGTTGAACATCTGAACGGCAACGTCCAAAAACTGTTTCTGCCACGTCATATCGTCCTGATAGACCTGCTCGTCCAGACCCTTGCTTGAGTCGAGCATGTAATAGGCGTACTGGCCATAGGTGTTCAGGAAGGAATAATACTCCTGCCAGTAGTAAAGTGCCAGCTGCCGGTTGGTCAGCTCGTCCTCGCCGCAGGTTGCAACCACACGGTCAAGCACGCGGTCGCTTGCCTGCTCGGCGGTCATGGTGTAGGAGATGTAGCCCGCCTCATTTTCATGGGCAATGGTGCTGCCGCCCTGCTTGACGGCCTTTGCAATAAAGATAGCCGCGACCGCGCCCAGCGCGATCAGCACGGCAAGACCGATGGCCAGCGCGGAGGATTTTTTCTTCTCGGGCGCGGGTGGCTCGACTGCGGGGAGGGGGTTGCCGTCCTCGTCGGTGATGGTGAAGTGTCCCTCGGGCAGGTCTGCCGCGGGCTCGTCTGCCGCGTCCTCCGTGTGCGCAGCGCACGCCGTGTTTTCGGTATTTTCCGCGTCTGATGCCGCGGCGCAGGCCGCGCAGCTGTCCGCTTCTGCGGATTCCGGCTGTACGGCGGTCAATTCCTGCTGTTCCTCAGGAGTCTGATCTGCCGCAGGGGCGGCATGATGCAGTTGATCCATGTCAGTTCCTCAACTTTCTGTGGCCAAATGGCCGTGTGGTTCGGTAGCGGCAAACGCCGATACATCCTTCACAGTTTATCACATGGGGCGTACATTTGCAATCATCTGACCGCCGCGCAACTTTGAAATATTTGTGAACTTCCCGATTTTGGGCGCTGCGGCGAATCCGGACATTGAAAAAATGCGATTTCTCTGTTATAATATCATAATCTATCGATTATTCCACCGGAGGTGCCGCCTTGCAGAGTAAAACCGTTCAGATCGCGCCCGAACAGATTCGCGCGCAGCAGGAGATCTGCCAGAGAATACAGGAATACTGGAATGCACAGGGGATCACCCCGCGTGCCTACGTTGACACCTATGGCTGTCAGCAGAATGAGGCCGACTCCGAACGGATCCGCGGAATGCTGGAATCGTGCGGCTATGGCATTGTGGACGAGGCCGAGGGCGCAGACTGCATCGTGATCAACACCTGCGCCATCCGTGAGCACGCCGAGGATCGCGTGTACGGCAACGTCGGCGCGCTGACACATACGAAAAACCGCCATCCGCGGCAGAAGATTTTTCTCTGCGGCTGCATGATGGGCAGACCCGAGGTTGCCGCCCGCATCAAAAGCAGCTATCGCCACGTTGACGGCGTGTTTAATCCCCATCATCTGTGGCGCTTCCCCGAGCTTTTATACACCGTCCTGACAACCGGCAAGCGCGTCTTTGCCACCGAGGACTCTGCGGGCAGCATTGCCGAGGGACTGCCGGTGGTGCGCTCGAACAATCTCAAGGCGTGGGTATCAGTCATGTACGGCTGCAACAACTTCTGCTCATACTGCATCGTGCCCTATGTGCGCGGACGTGAGCGCTCGCGCCGCCCCGAGGAGATCATTGCCGAGGTCAAGGAGCTGATCGCCGCAGGCTATAAGGACATCACCCTGCTGGGGCAGAACGTCAATTCTTATGGCAAGGATCTGAATATCGGCGTGGATTTTGCCGACCTGATCGGCGCGCTGGCCGAGCTTGAGGGTGATTTCTGGCTGCGCTTTATGACGAGCCACCCAAAGGACGCGACTCGAAAGCTGTTTGACACCATCGCCAGCCACGATAAGATCGCAAAGCAGTTCCATCTGCCGTTCCAGTCGGGAAATGACCGCGTGCTCAAGGAGATGAACCGGCACTATGATTCGGCGCAGTATCTTGCGCTGGTCGACTATGGCCGTTCGGTCATGCCGGAGCTGGTTTTGACCAGTGACGTGATCGTCGGCTTCCCGAGTGAAACTGAGGAGGAATTTGAGGACACCATCCGTCTGATCGAGCGCGTGCGCTATGACGCGCTGTTTACCTTTATTTTCTCGCCCCGCCCGGGCACGCCTGCGGCCAAAATGGACGACCCCACGCCGAAGGCAGAGAAAAACCGCCGCTTTGACCGCCTGTGCGACGTGCAGAACCGCATTTCACAGGAGATCCATCAGGCATACGTGGGCAGAACGATGCGCGTGCTGGTTGACGGCAGGGACGGCGCGCTGCTGACCGCCCGCACCGAGGGCGGCCGCCTTGTCCGCATGAGCGGGGACGAGTCGCTGATCGGCCAGTTCACCATGGCACGCATCACCGGCTGCACCACCTGGAGTCTGACCGGCGAGCCGGTCTGAAATACCCGCGCCCAAAGGGCGCAAAACCGCACGCTGCGCGTGCGGGGAGCATTTTTCCGCGTCCCACGTCGCGCGCCTGTAGGGCGGGACCCATGTGTCCCGCTGTGCCCACTATTTCAGCGTCCCACGTTGGAGAGATGCGCTCCTGCAAACTTGCATTTGCTGTAGCCTCCGGCGGCATACTTTTTCTGCTGCTCCAGAAAAAGTATGCAAAAAGAAGAGCTAGGGACGCGAAATATTGCGCGCTGACGCGCGCGATTGGAGAACGACACGGCGCAT
>CAZPYW010000140.1:0-4347 GCA_964590095.1 uncultured Oscillospiraceae bacterium
GCCATGACGGCCTTGATGGTATGCATCCGGTTTTCTGCCTCCTGGAAAACGATGGACTGCGGGCTTTCAAAGACCGCATCCGTCACCTCCATGCAGGAGCGGCCAAACTTCTCCCCCATCTCCTTGCCGATGGTGGTCTTGAGGTCGTGGAATGCTGGCAGACAGTGCATAAACACGGCGCCTGCATTGGCTGCGTCCATCAGCCCTTTTGTCACGCAGTAGGGCGACAGCGCCTCAATGCGCTCTGCCCAGACCTCCATCGGCTCGCCCATTGAGACCCACACGTCGGTGTAGAGCACGTCTGCGCCCTCGACCGCTTTCATGGGATCCGTCTCAAAGGCAAGCTGCGCGCCGGTCTCGGCCGCAATTGCCTCACAGGTCTGGATCAGCGCCTGATCGGGGAAATACGTCTGCGGCGCGCAGGCCGTGAAGTTCATGCCCAGCTTAGCGCAGCCCACCATCAGGGAATTGCCCATATTATAGCGGGCATCGCCAAAATAGACCAGCTTTTTCCCCTTCACCGTGCCAAACTGCTCCTGAATCGTCAGCATGTCGGCCAGGATCTGGGTGGGATGGAACGCATCGGTCAGACCGTTCCAGACCGGCACCGAGGCATACGCCGCCAGCTCCTCCACAATGGACTGGCCAAAGCCGCGGTATTCAATGCCGTCGTAAATGCCGGAGAGGACGCGGGCTGTATCCGCGATGCTCTCTTTTTTGCCGATCTGTGAGCCGGTGGGGTCAAGATACGTGCTGTGCATCCCAAGGTCTGCCGCCGCCACCTCAAATGAGCAGCGCGTGCGTGTGGAAGTCTTCTCGAAAATCAGGGCGATGCTCTTCCCTTTCAGCACGTCATGCGGAATACCGGCCTTTTTCTGTGCCTTCAGCTCTGCGGCCAGATCGATCAGGCCCTGAATCTCCTCGCTGCTGAAGTCCAGCAGCTTCAAAAAATCTCTGCCTTTCAGTTCTCCGATTTTCATCGCGTTTCTCCTTTCAGCGCACGTCACTGCGGCGCAGCCGCTGTTCCAGTTTTTTCAGCAGCGCCGTCAGCGCCACGACCACTGCCAGATACACAATCGCGGTTGCCAGAAGCGGATTTACCGCGTCATACGTGTTGTTTCGAATCAGATTTGCAGCCCGCGTCAAGTCCTGTACCGCAACATAGCCCGCTACTGCCGTTTCTTTCAGCAGCGCGATCATCTCATTGCCGATGGCGGGCAGAATGTTTTTGATGGCCTGCGGCAGCACCACAAAGCGCATTGCCCCCATCCGGTTTAGTCCCAGACAGCGCGCGGCCTCAGTCTGTCCGCCGTCCACGGCGGCAATTCCGCTGCGGACAATCTCCGCCATATACGCGCCGGAGTTGATGCCAAAGGTGATAATGCCGGTAACGATACCGTCTGCCGAGCGAAGGATCACAAAGTAGAAAATCAGCAGCAGCACGACAACCGGTATGCCGCGGACAGCCGTTACATAGAAATCACACAGCCATACCAGCGGCCGCAGCGCCCGCTTTTCCTCTGCCAGAAACTTGATCGCCGCCACAAGCGTTCCCAGCACAATGCCGATCAGCAGCGCGCCGATGGTGATGATCAGCGTATTCTTAAAGCCGTCGACCAGCATGAGATAGCGCTGCTCCACCACAAAGGTATCATAGAGCTGCTGTCCCCACCGGACGAAAAACGCCGTGATCTGTAATGCGATGCGCGTAAAAAATTCTGAAATCTGCAAGATTGGATTCCCCTTTCGACCAAGGCTCGTGCAGAATTACGCCCCTGCTACAGGGCAAGCGCATGGGCGTTTCAGCACAGATACACAGTGCTGATGCCCATGCAGCGGAGCAAACGGTCTGCCCCATTAACATACAAAGGCTTGCTTTCTCCTTTGGGAGCTTATGCCTCAGGCGCTACGTAAAGCACGCCGTACTGATCAAAGATCTCCTGAATCTTGCCGTCTGCCATCAGCTTGGCGAGCGCTTCGTTAAAGGCGCTGACCCATTCGCTGTCCTTTGCAAAGGCAAAGGCATACGGCTCGGTGGTCATGGTTTCGTCCAGAACCGTCAGTCCCTGCTGGGCGGCAAGCGCCACAGCGACCTCATTGTCCACGACCCAGGCATCCACCTTGCCGGTGGTCAGCGCGGAGGCCGCGTCGTTATTGGCCGTAAAGGCCAGCACCTCATAGCCGTTTTCCATGCAGTATTCCTCGGCAGTTGTGCCGGTCTGAACGGAAACCTTCTTCCCATCCAGGTCTGCCTTGCAGGTGATGGCGCTGTCAGGCATCACGACAATGGCCTGTGCCGCCATAAAGTACGGATCGGTGAACGCGGCGTTCTTCTCACGCTCGGGCGTAACGGTAATGCCGCTCATGCCGACGTCAAACTTGCCGGCCTGTACGCCGGGGAGGACGGAGTCAAAGTCCATCTGCTCGTACTTGACCTCTGCGCCAAGCTCCTGCGCAATGAGATTCATGATGTCCACCTCGATGCCCACGATCTCATTGTTTTCCAGCGATTCAAAGGGCGGGAAGTCCGGACTGGTGGCAACGGTGATGGTTTTGCTTCCGTCAGAGGCTGCGTTAGATGCGCCGCTGCATGCGGCAAGACAGCCGCAGACCAGAAGCGCGGCAAGAAGCAGTGCGATTCCTTTTATCTTTTTCATTGTCATATTCCTTTCCAATTCCAATCTCAATTACAATTACAATAAAGAACGAATGTACTCGATCTGTGCCAGCACAGAGGCTTTCCCCGTGCCGCCCTCGCTGGTGCGCCTCTCGGCGCAGACGTTCAGGTCGATATTTTCATAAATATCTGCCTCAAACAGCGGACTGAGTGCCTGATACCGCTCCAGCGGAAGCGCCTCGAGTACCGTGCCCTCACGGATGCAGTCTGCAACCAGCGTGCCGGTCAGCTTGTAGGCAGCGCGGAACGGCATCCCCTTGCGTGTCAGATAGTCCGCCAGATCGGTTGCATTGATAAAGCCCTCCTGCGCCGCACGGCGCATATTGTCCTTACACGTCTTCATGGTGGCCAGCATGGGGGTGAAGACCGCAAGACAGTGCTTCACGGTGTCAAAGGCGTCAAAAATGGACTCTTTATCCTCCTGCATATCCTTGTTATACGCAAGCGGCAAGCCCTTGAGCATGGTAAGCGTCCCCATCAAATCGCCATAGACGCGACCGGTCTTGCCCCGTACCAGCTCTGCCATGTCGGCGTTTTTCTTCTGCGGCATGATGGACGAGCCGGTGGTATACGCATCAGACAGCTCGACAAAGTGGAACTCCCAGCTGCACCAGAGGATGATCTCCTCGGAAAAGCGGGACAGGTGCATCATCACCGTGGAGAGCGCTGCAAGCAGCTCAACACAAAAATCACGGTCAGATACCGCGTCAATGCTGTTGCGGCAGGGGGCATCAAAGCCCAGAAGCGCTGCTGTCAGCTTTCGGTCGGTGGGATAGGTGGTTCCCGCCAGCGCGCAGGCGCCAAGCGGCGATTCATTCATGCGCTTTGCCGCGTCCTGTAACCGCCCAACATCCCGAGAAAACATCATCGCATAGGCCAGCAGCTGATGGGCAAATACAATGGGCTGCGCCCGCTGCAAATGCGTATAGCTGGGGACGATGGCGTCGGTGTTGGCCTCGGCCTGATTCGCGATCACGCCCATCAGCGTTTTCAGCTGCTCGACCACCGACGCAGTCTGTCGTCGCAGATACAGCCGCAGGTCTACCGCCACCTGATCGTTTCGGCTTCGGGCGGTGTGCAGACGCTTGCCTGCCTCACCGATCCGCTCGGTGAGCACCTGCTCAACAAACATGTGAATGTCCTCTGCCGTCGGGTCGATGGAAAGCGCGCCTGCCTTCAGATCGGCCAGAATGCCCTGCAGGCCGTCGATGATCTTCTCCACTTCTCCGGCGTCCAGTATGCCCTGCGCCGCCAGCATTTTGGCATGGGCAATGGAGCCGGTAATGTCCTCCTCTGCCATCCGCTGATCGACCGCAATGGAGGAATTAAAATCGTCCGCCGTCTGATCGAGCTGTTCCTGTGCGCGTCCGGCCCACATCTTTTCCATGTCGTTTCCCCCATTTCTGCGTGTTGCTTCTTGATTGCCGCGTGTATCTGCCCGCAATCATGCGGGCAGATACACGGTTTTTCGACTGATTACGGCTGCAGCTTGCCCTGCTCCATCAGCGCCTGCACCTGTGTGGGCAGACCCCAGAGGTTAATAAAGCCGGTAGCCTGCGACTGGTCATAGTCGCTCTCACCAAAGGTGCAGATCTGCTCAGAATACAGGCTGTACGGGCTCTTGACACCGGCCTTGATGATGTTGCCCTTGTAGAGCTTCAGCTTCACCG
>CAZPYW010000141.1:0-4318 GCA_964590095.1 uncultured Oscillospiraceae bacterium
CCGATAAACGGCTTCAGACTGACCCAGCGATGCTTTGCAGGCAGCGCCAGCAGATACGGAATTCGCTGTTCCAGCCGCTTCTGATTCTCACACGAAACCGAGAACGACACATTATCCCAGCCCTCGCCCCAGTCATGCGGCAGACAGTCCCCGATCCGCTCTGCCCGCTTGGTCAGCAGCGAGAACGTCACATCGGGGCGGCGGCGAATCAGATCCCATGCCTCCACGCGCCAGGCGTCCGCTTCCTCTACAAAAAAGTCGCTTGCCATACATACGCGCACAAATGAGCCGCCGGGCAGCTTCCAGTTGCCCTCTCTGTCCTTTTTTACAGGCAGATTAAAATCGGACTTGTTTTTCACCACCTCGCTGGTGTCTCTGCCATAGCGCTTGTCCAGAAAATACGCATAACAGTTCTGGCAGCCCTCGCTGCATTTGTGGCAGCCGTGCCACGGATTCCAGATTTTATCGTTGAGATCCATTTTGACTTCCTCCTCTTTCTGCCTCCAGCACCTGATTGGCTCTCTCGGTCAGTTTTACCAGCGTATCAAATTCTTCCCGCCCCATGGCTGCAATGATCGCATTGAGCTGGCGGTCTGTACCCGCCCGCGCGCACGCGACCAGCGCCTCAGCCTTGGGTGTCAGGCGCACAAAATATGCCCGCCTGTCATCCTGAGACTGCTCTCGGGTAATATAGCCCTTTTTCGACAGCGCCGTCACAAGTGCCGTGATCATCGGCTTAGACACGCCCAGCCGCTCGGCCAGCATCACGGGCGTGTGCGGGCCGGATGTTGCCGCAAGAATATTCAGCACGCCCATTTCACTTGGGCGAATGGGGAGATTCTTTTTCAGCTCCATGTAATTTCTGCTGAATTTGGAAAATACGGCGTTTGCCGCCATGTACGAGTCCATTCTGATACCTCGGTATAAATTAGTTCATCTAGATTAACCTTATTGTAATCCTGCCGCACCGTTCTGTCAAGTGTATCCGCAGAGATTCTGAAATTATGTGGAGACTGTCTGCCATGGCGTGATAAGTGATGCAGCTGCGCTGTGATAGGTGATGCGATGCGTTCTGCCCACGCGCCGAAGGCGCGCATCGCGGGCGAAGCCTGCATCACGCACAACGTGCGCATCACGTTCCGCAAGGAACGCATCACACAAAAAAGCGCTTTTGTCTGATAGACAAAAGCGCTTTTTTGGTACGCCCGAGGGGACTCGAACCCCTACGCTCGCGCAATGGAACCTAAATCCATCGTGTATACCAATTTCACCACGGGCGCATATGCAGCTGGCCTTTGGCCGCGGACAGGCATCCGCGCCAAAAACGCACCTTGATTTTACCATAGCCCAATATCATTGTCAACGAACGTTTTCTTTACGCGTTTGGAATTGCAATTGTACGCGCAGCGTGCTATGATTGGGAATAACCTATTGTTATTGTTCTGCGGCTTTTCCGCACAGATTCATAAATATAGAGAATGTGAGGTATGCCTGATGAAAATTGTGATCGTGGGCGATGGCAAGATCGGCAGCACGCTGGCCGAGCAGCTTTCGCGCGAGGGACATGACATTACCATTATTGACCGCAGTCCAACACCCCTGCAGCAGACCGCAGAAGATCTCGATATTCTGAGTGTCGAGGGCAACGGCGCTACATACGCCACACAGATGGAGGCCGGTGTTGACTCGGCCGACCTGCTGATCGCCGTGACCGCATCGGATGAGCTGAATCTTCTCTGCTGTCTGGTCGCAAAAAAGGCCGGTGCGCGCCATACCATCGCCCGTGTGCGCAATCCCGAATACGACGGCGAGCTTTCGCTGATCACCGACGACCTCGGTTTGAGTCTCGCGGTCAATCCCGAGCTGACGTGTGCAAAAGAAATGGCGCGCAGTCTGCGCGTTGCCTCTGCCTTCAAGGCCGACAGCTTTGCCGGCGGCCGCGTTGAGCTTTTACAGGTTCAAATTCCCGCCGATTCCGTTCTGGCGGGCAAGACGCTGATGGAGCTTCCCGCGCTGACTGCCAACGCCAAGGTGCTGATCGGCGCGGTTGAGCGCAGCGGCGCAGGCGTCACCATCCCCTCCGGCACGTTCCGGCTGCAAGCCGGTGACCGCATCTCCCTGATCGCAGAGCCGCGCAATGCGCAGGTCTTCTTTAAGCGCACCAGACTCCCCGCCGCGCCGGTGCGGCAGGTCATGATCGTCGGCGGCGGCCGCATTGCGTATTATCTGGCGCGCGAGCTGCTTGAGTCCGGCACAAACGTCAAGATTCTGGACTCGGATTACGCGCGCTGCGAAGAGCTGGCCGATCTTCTGCCCAAGGCAAGCATCCTTCACGGCGACGGCACAAATGAGGCGTTCCTGCGTGAATCCGGCATTGCCGAGACCGACGCGTTCGCGGCGCTGACCGGTATTGATGAGGAAAACCTCCTGATGGGGCTTTACGTCCGCAAGACGTTCCCGCGCGCCAAGGTCGTGACCAAGATCAACCGCAACTCGTTCCAGAATATCATCGGCGCAATGGACATCGGCAGCACCTTTAATCCGCGCCACAGCGCCTCAAACCAGATCTGCCGCTATGTGCGCGCAATGCAGAACTCGCTTGGCTCCAAGGTCGAGACGCTTTATAAGCTCCTCGACGGCAAGGTCGAGGCACTGGAATTCCGCGTGGCACAGAACGCCGACTTCTGCGGCATCCCGCTTTCTCAGCTGCGGCTGCGGCCCAATCTGCTGATCGGCTCGATCACGCGCGGCGGCAAGGTTCGGATCCCCAATGGCCAGGATACGCTGGAGCCCGGCGACAGCGTGATCGTCATCACCACCGTGACCGGTCTGAGTGATCTGCGCGACATTCTGGAAAAGCGAAAGGGTTAAGCCATGAACAGACGGATGATTTGTTATCTGCTGGGCGCGATTTTGCTGATCGAAGCCGCG
Source organism: uncultured Oscillospiraceae bacterium (assembly GCA_964590095.1). GTDB lineage: Bacteria > Bacillota > Clostridia > Oscillospirales > Oscillospiraceae > CAG-170. The sequence continues at coordinate 2,932 of CAZPYW010000141.1, forward strand.
TTCATGCTGCTGCCGGTCGTCACGGCGCTGCTCTATCGCGAGGCAAACGGCTGGTGGTTTGTCTATACCATGCTGGGCGCGGCGCTTGTGGGCGCGGCCGCCATGCGTTTCTCGCGCCCCCGCAGCAAGACTATTTACGCTAGAGACGGCCTTGTCACCGTTGCGCTGAGCTGGATTGTGCTGTCGCTGACCGGTGCGCTCCCCTTTACGCTTTCGGGTGAGATTCCGTTTTATCTGGACGCCGTGTTTGAGATGATCTCCGGCTTCACCACCACCGGCTCCAGCATTTTGACCGATGTTGAGGCACTGAGCCACTGTATGCTGATGTGGCGCAGCTTTTCGCACTGGCTGGGCGGCATGGGCATTCTGGTGTTCATGATGGCCATTGTCCGGCTTGAGGGCGGGCAGGGCATTCACCTGCTGCGCGCCGAAAGCCCGGGGCCAACGGTCGACAAGATGGTGCCGCGGATGGTCGATTCCTCAAAAATTCTCTATACGATCTATTTTGCGCTGACCTTTATTCTGATCATCTTTTATCTTGCGGGCGGGATGCCGCTGTTTGACGCGCTGTGCAATGCATTCGGCACAGCCGGTACGGGCGGCTTTGCCATCAAGTCCTCGTCGTTTGGGGGCTACAGCTACTACGCGCAGACCGTCACCACGGTGTTCATGATTCTGTTCGGCGTGAATTTCTCGATCTATTTCTTCCTGCTGCGGAGAAAATATGATCTGGCGCTGAAAAATACCGAGCTGCGCTGGTATCTGATCATCATTTTCGCCTCCATCGCGGCCATCACTGTCAACATTCTCCACATGTTCCCCACCGCATATGACGCGCTGCACCATGCGGCCTTTGCCGTCAGCTCCGTCATCACCACCACCGGCTATGGCACGGTCGACTTTAACCTCTGGCCTGAGCTTTCGCGGGTGATTCTGGTGTTCCTGATGCTGATCGGCGCCTGTGCCGGCTCGACCGGCGGCGGTCTAAAGGTTTCACGCGCCGTGATTTTGTTCAAGGCCATCCAGAAGCAGCTGCGGCTGCTGATCGCGCCGCACACCGTCAAAACCATCAAGATCGACGGCAAGCGCGTAAGTGAGGACACCATCCAGAGCGTCAGCAACTATTTCCTGCTGTACGTGCTGCTGATGCTGATCTCGATTCTGCTTGTCTCGCTGGACAATTTTGACGGCACGACCACCGTCACCGCCGTCATCTGTACGTTCAACAACATCGGCCCCGGCCTTGGCCTGGTCGGCCCCGCCGGAAACTTTGCCGCGTTCAGCCCGCTTTCCAAGCTTGTCATGTGTCTGGATATGCTTTTTGGCCGGTTGGAGCTGTACCCGATGGTCGTGCTGCTGCTGCCGTCCACCTGGACAAGGAAATAAG
>CAZPYW010000142.1:0-4315 GCA_964590095.1 uncultured Oscillospiraceae bacterium
CGCGTGCGGCACAAAACAAAAACCACGGGCGGACGCGCCCATAGATCATCCGACAGGAGGAGCATATATGAAGCTGAAACAAATCCTTGCGCTGCTGCTGGCGGCGTGCATGCTGCTGGGAATGCTGGCGGGCTGCTCAAAAAATCCGTCCGCAGAGGACGCCGATTCCAAAACGCCGGGCAGCAGTCTGTTGCCCTCCGGCGGCAAGACCGACAGCGCCGCCGCACAGACCAGCGCAAAATACGTCTATCTGGCCGAAGAGGTCGGGATTGACTTGCCGCTTGCGTACATCAACCTGAGCTGTATTTCCGGCAACTACGTGTATATCAGCGGCGATGTGATGACTGACCCCGGGAGCGGCACGCCGGACTACAGCACGGCGGTTGTGGAAGCGGGTGTTGTAGAAGAGACCGCTGTAGAGGACGTTATTGTGGACACGGAGGAATATGTTGCCCCGACGTATGAGACGCGCATCTATCGCGTCGATCTGGATACGGCGCAGACCGTGCAGCTTACGGGCTATACCCAGCAGGAAGTCCCCGAGGGCTATGACGGCTACAACTATATCAACCAGCTGATCGCGGGCGCGGACGGGAGCGTCTGGGTCAGAGATGAGATGTACAGCTTTACATACGAGCTGCCCGCGGATTTTGACCCCGCAACGGACTATGAGTGGAACTACCAAGTCGCAGGCCCCGGCGGCACGCGCCTGCAGCAGTTCAGCCCCGAGGGCGAGCTGCTCTGCTCGGTTCCGGCTGACAATCTGTCCTCTGACGACTATGGCGCATATTCAGTTAGCTGCATCGACGCAAAGAGCCAGATCTATCTGACCGATTACACGAACTATTACGTGCTGGACACTAGCGGCAATGTGATCAAAACGCTGGACGTGGGCGAAAGCAGCGGCGAGATGTTCGATTTCTGCGGTCAGGCGGCGATCCGCTTTTGGGACGACAACGGGAAGCAGAGCGTCCGAGCGATTGACCCCGACACGCTGGAAATTGGCGAGAGCTTTACGCCGCCCACCAACAGCTGGAGCTATCTGACCTCGTATGATGAGGCGTATGATTTCTACTACACCTACAGTCAGAATCTCTATGGCTATAAGCTGGAGGAGCAGGAGTCGGAAAAGGTTGTAGACTGGATGGACTGCGACATTGACCCGACCAACCTTTCGACCATCTTTCCGCTGACGGATGGGCGTATTCTCGGGCTGTTCACGACCTATGATGAGAAAACAGAGAAGCAGATCTTCTCGCTTGTGTTCCTGACAAAGACCGATGCGGCCACCGTTGCGCCGAAGACGGTTCTGACGCTGGCGTGCATGTATCTGCCGTGGGATCTGCGCAACCGCATCATCGCCTTTAACAAGGCCAATACCGACTATCGTATCATCGTCAACGACTATTCTCAGTACGCGACCGATGAGGATTACGACGCCGGTGTGACCAAGCTGAACACCGAGATCATCTCGGGCAAGGTGCCGGATCTGCTCTATACCGGAAACCTGCCGATCTCGCAGTACGCCGGACGCGGCATTCTGGTTGATCTGCTGCCGCTGATCGATGCGGACAGTGAGCTCAGCCGCGAGGATCTGATGACAAACGTCATCGAGGCCGCCAGCATCAACGGACATCTGTATCAGGCAGTCAGCGCCTTTAACATCATGACGGTCGTGGCGCTGGATAAGGTCGTGGGTGAGTACGACAAGTGGACGCTGGAGGAGCTGAACGACGCCATGACGAAGCTTCAGCCCGATGCCACGGTCTTTGGGCCGTACTACACGCGCGATTCGGTGTTCTATGAGTGCATCAGCCGCAACCTCTCGTACTATGTCAACTGGGACACCGGCGTGTGCAGCTTTGACTCACAGGAGTTCCGCGATCTGCTGGAATTTGCCAATGCGTTCCCCGAGGAGATCGACTGGGAGGCTGTGAACGACGGCATGGACGAAGCCTACTATGGAGCAAGCGCGCTGCTGCATGGCACGCAGCTGCTGCTGAACAACTACATCTACTCGATTGAGTCGCTGCTTTGGACGCTGGGTGAATACGGCGATGAGAAGCTCTGCTTCATTGGCTATCCCAGCCAGGAGGGCAACAACAATTCCTTCAGTCTGGTGGACGGCCTTTGCATCACCACCACGTGCAGCGATGTGAACGCAGCATGGCAGTTTGTGCGTGAGGTTTTCACCGAGGAATACCAGGAGGATAGCTATGACGGCCTGCCGACGAATGCGAACGTCTTTAACCGCAGGCTTGCGGATGTGCAGACCATCACCTATGCGACCGATGAGAACGGCGAATACGTTCTGGATGAAAACGGCGAGAAGGTCATCATCCCCAAGGCAACCATCTGGGACGATGAGACGCAGCAGACCACGGACATTGCCTGCATGAGCAAGGAGCTGGCCGATCAGCTGATGGAGCTGTACAACTCCATCCATACCTGCGCAAGCTATGACGCCGAGATCTACAATATCGTCGAGCAGGAGGCCGCCGGTTACTTCGCCGGTCAGACCGCGCTGGATGAAATCGTCAAGCGCATTCAAAACCGCGTCAGTCTGATCGTGGCAGAGAAGAAATAAGAACAGCACGGAAAACCGGCGGCCACAGGCCGCCGGTTTTTGCTGCCCGCAGGGCGCGGCAAACAGCGCGGGCGTAAGTGGTGCGCGGCGCGAAAGGAAACCGCGCGGTCAGAGCTGCGCCGTGGCGCAGCTGGCGCGGAGAAGGGCTTTTTCTGCCGGTGATCGGGCGACGGTGTGGCGGCGTTGCCTGTACGGCAGAATCTGCAACGGAAAAGACGGAAATTTGAAGTCTGGACGCAAGATTTCTCTTGTATTCCACACCAAAAGCGTATATAATACTTATTCGGCGCGTGTATTTTCCTGCGCGGCATATGCCATGCGCGTTTTTATTTTGACATCTCTTTGGAGGTTTCCATATGACTTCTGCATCCGGCAGCAAAAGGATCGAAGAATATCTGCGCCCGGGGAAGCGGGCGCATCTGGTCGGGATCGGCGGCGTATCCATGCGCCCGCTGGGACTGGTACTCAGCAGCATGGGGATGCAGATCTCCGGCTCGGATATGAACAGCTCGGTTTCAACCGATGAGCTGATTGCAAACGGCATTACGGTACACATCGGCCACAGCGCCGACAACATCACCGGCGTTGACTGTGTCATCCGCACCGCTGCGGCGCACAACGATAACCCCGAAATTGCGGCGGCGCGCGCTGCCGGTATTCCGATTTTTGAGCGCGCACAGGCGTGGGGACACATCATGCGCGCCTATGAAAATGCCATCTGCGTGGCGGGTACGCACGGAAAGACCACCACGACCTCGATGCTGACGCATATTTTTATCCAGGCACAGCGCGATCCCACGGTCATGATCGGCGGCTTTCTGCCGCTGCTTCAGGCGGGACACCGCGTGGGCAGGGGAGACACCATCATTCTGGAAAGCTGCGAATACTGCAACTCCTTCCTGAATTTTTACCCGACTGCCGCAGTGATTCTGGACGTGGATGCCGATCATCTGGACTTTTTCCGCGATCTTGGCGATGTGGAGCAGTCCTTCCGGCGCTTTGCGCAGCTGGTGCCGGAAAACGGCCTGATTGTCGGCAACGGCGATGACAAAAACACGGTCGATACGCTGCAGGGCATGCACTACACCTCGTTCGGCTTTGCGGAAAGCAACTGCGTTTGCGGTAAGAATTTCTCTGAAAATTACAGTGAATTTGACGTCTATTGTGACGGCGCGTTCTACGCGCATCTCTCGCTTGGCGTGATCGGGCGGCACAACGCCATGAACGCGCTTGCGGCGGCGGCAGTTGCGTGGCGCTTTGGCATCAGCGGCGCGGACACCGCAGCGGGACTGGCACAGTTCCACGGTGCAGGCCGCCGGCTTGAGCACAAGGGAAGCTTCCATGGCGCGGAAATCTATGATGATTATGCCCACCACCCGGGTGAGCTGCACGCCCTGCTTGAGGCGGTGCGCTCGATGGGCTATCAGCGTGTGGTCTGCGCCTTCCAGCCGCACACCTACTCGCGCACGAACGCGCTCTTTGCAGATTTTGTCCGCGAGCTGAAGAACGTGGACGTGGTCGTTTTGACCGATATCTACGCGGCGCGTGAACAAAACACGATTGGCATCAGCTCTGAGGATCTGGCGCGTGCCATTCCCAACAGCGTCTACTGCCCCTCGCTGCCCGAGGTGACGGATTGGCTGCGCCGGAACGCACGGGAGGGTGACGTTATCCTGACCGTCGGCGCGGGCGATATCTACAAGGCCGGCGATGCGCTGCTGAAATAAA
>CAZPYW010000143.1:0-4177 GCA_964590095.1 uncultured Oscillospiraceae bacterium
TTGCAACCACTTCGTTGGGTTGCAAGGTTGTTTTTGCAGTTGGTGAGGTTTTTGGAGTGGGACACATGGGTTCCGCCCTACGAGTGCTGTGCAGATTTGGACAAACCCTCTCAGTCAGCTTCGCTGACAGCTCTCCCAGAGGGAGAGCCAAGGGGGCGCGGCTGCGCCGCCAGCTCTGGCAGAGGGAGAGCCAAGGGGGCGCGGCAGAGCCGCGCTGGGTGGCGAGGCTGGTTCGGGTGGGTGGTCAGCGGGTGAAGGATGACTTGCGAAGCAGTTCGCACCACAGGTCAAAAAAGGTGCGCGCGGGCACGGCATACGGCGCGACAAGCGCACGTTCACACAATACTTCTCCGTCCACGCGCAGCTGCAACACGCCAAGCTGCTGCCCCTGTTCGACCGGCGCGCGGACGGATGCGTCCAGCTCCACGCTCGTCTGCACGGCGCTCACGCGCGATTTTTCCAGCAAAAGCGGCTCGCCGCTGTCCAGCACAGGTGTGATCGCGTCCTGCGTACCCAGCACGACCGGCACAGGGGTGATCTGCTCTTGCAGCTGCGGCGTGACGAGGGCGTAGTTGGAAAAGCCGTAGTTCAAAAGCGCCTTGGCCGACTCAAAGCGGTCGACCGAACTGGCGCAGTGCAGCACGACTGCGATCAGCTCCATCCCCTCGCGCTCGGCTGAGGCCGCCAGACAGTACCCGGCTGCCGAGGTGTAGCCGGTCTTCAGCCCTGTCGTGCCGTCATAAAAGCGAACGAGCTTGTTGGTATTGGCCAGGCCGAACTGCCCGTCCCGCACGGTGTCCGTCCAGATGGTCGTATAGTCCCGGATCGCGTCGTACTGCAAAAGCGCGCGGGACATGAGCGCCACGTCATAAGCGCTCGTCAGGTGCGTGGCCGCGTCCGCCTCATCGTCCAGACCGGTGCAATTGACAAAATGCGTCTCGTTCATGCCCAGTTCCCGGGCGCGCTCGTTCATGCGGGCAACAAAGGCGCTCTCGCTGCCGGCGATGTGTTCGGCCAGCGCACAGGCGCAGTCGTTGGCCGAGGCAACCACGACGGATTTCAGCATCTCGCGCAGCGGCAGCTGCTCGTTTTCTTCCAGAAAAATCTGACTGCCGCCCTTGGCCGCAGCCGCCGCCGAGGTGGTGACGGTATCGTCCCAGCCGATCGAGCCGTTTTCCAGCGCCTGCATGATAAGCAGCAGCGTCATGACCTTGGTGACGCTGGCCGGGCGCAGCGGCTCGTGTTCGTTGTGCGCGCAGAGGATCTGTCCGGTCTGCTTTTCCATCAGGATATAAGACGGCGCGGGAAGCTCCAGCTCCTCCGCACAGGTCTGCACAGCCAGTCCTGCCGCGCAAAGCAGCGTAAGAAACACGCACAGCAGCCGTTTTTTCATAAAAAATCACCCTTCCGTTTCATTTGTACCAGCCTATGAAACGAAAGGGCAGGATATACGTTTTAACAGGTGACGCAGCCGACGCGGAAATGCTCGATGTCCTGCAAAAACTGCGTACAGTCGCAGTCTTCCGGCAGCACGACCGTGACCGGTGAACCAAGCGGCAGCGCACACAGGCTCAGCAGCGATTTTGCGTCCAGCTCGGAGTTTTTATAGGTGAAGTGTACGGGATAACGCTGGCGATTTGCAAGGGTGGCAAACTGTGCGATCTGCTGCACGGACTGGAAGCTCACGGCTACTTCTTTCACGAAAAAACCTCCTGCAATGGGCTGTACAATCGACGCTGCATCCGGTATAATAGGAAGGAAAAATGGGAAGAAAACTCGATTTTCCATATTCCTTATTATAAAGTATAATCGAAAACGATATTTTATACTATTCACAAAAAACACAAACCTTTTTTGTGCATAATCAATGATTTTGGTGGTTTTACCTATGAGATTTGCATTCTATACACTCGGCTGCAAGGTCAACCAATACGAGACGCAGGCCATGGAGCAGCTTCTGCGCCAGCAGGGGCACACGCTTGGCTCGTTCGATGCGTGCTGCGACGGTTATATCATCAACACCTGCACCGTCACGGCCGTATCCGACAAAAAATCCCGCAACGCCATCCGGCGTGTGCGCAAGCTCAACCCCGCCGCCGTGGTGGGTGTGTGCGGCTGCTATGCGCAGAGCAGTCCGGACGAGGTGCGAAAGCTCGACGTGGATGTACTCATCGGCACGGACGGGCGCGAAGCGTTCATCCGGCATATGATCGAGGCCGCCCAGACGCGGCAGAAGTGGGAGTGCGTGACCGATGCGGCGCTGCCGCGCGCGTTTGAGCTGCTGCCGGCAGGCGGTCTGGAGGCGCGCACACGGGCACTGTTAAAGGTCGAGGACGGGTGCAACAACTTCTGTACGTACTGCATCATCCCCTATGCGCGCGGGCGGGTGCGGTCGATGCCGCTGGACACTGCCGTCGAACAGGCAAAAAAACTCGCCGCCGAGGGCTATCGCGAGATCGTCATCAACGGCATTGAGATCAGCTCGTGGGGCTGGGAATGGAAAGACGGAAGCTGCCTGCGGCAGCTGCTGCGCGCGCTGTGCGAGGCCGTGCCGTCGGTGCGGCTTCGGCTGGGCTCACTCGAACCGCGCACCATCGACGAGGCGTTTTGTCAGGAGCTTTGCAGATATGACAATCTGTGCCCGCAGTTCCATTTAAGTCTGCAATCCGGCTGCGACAGCGTGTTGCAGCGGATGCACCGGCGCTATGACACGGCGCGCTATCGCCGCAGCGTCGAGCTGCTGCGGCAGTATTTCCCCGGCTGCGCGGTCACGACCGATCTGATCGTCGGCTTTCCCGGCGAGACGGACGAGGAATTTGCGCAGTCGCTGGACTTTGCCGCGTCGTGCGGGCTGTCGATGTTTCACATCTTCCCCTACTCCCGGCGCAAGGGTACGCCCGCAGCGCAGCTGCCGCAGCAGCTGCCCAAAGCCGTCAGGGAGCAGCGCGCCGCGCGCGCAGCTGCCGTGGCCGCGCAGCTGGAAGAACAATATCTGACGAGTCTCGTTGGTACGCAGCAGGAAGTGCTGTTTGAGCAGGACGAGGACGGCCTGTTTGCCGGTCACGCGAAGAACTACGTCAAGGTCTATGTGCGCGCGCAGGCGCTGCACAATCAGGTGCGCACGGTGCGCATCACCGAGCTTTGCCGCGACGGGCTGCTGGGTGCGTTAGAATAAGACGTAATGCGGCAGCGGCGCGCCAAGCAGCGCGCGCAGCGCGTCATCGACCAGCACGGCCAGCGGCGAAAGTATGACCCAGCAGCCAAAAAACTGCGGGCAGATCTGCCCTCGAAAGTTATGCGGCAGCGCGCGGTAGTCCCAGATGGCAAAGCTGCGATTGAACGCAAGGCCAAAGACCAGTTCTGCGCCCGTGATGATACAGGCGCCGAGCAGCGCCTGAACGCTCAGCGGCAGCGCAGGCGCAAACTCGTTCAGCATACCGATGAGCGCCACGCACACCCCGCCGCACAGGAACATACACCCATGTGAGCGGCCACGGTACAACAGTTCCAGCAGCACATACCCTGCCCCACCGGCCAGAAAACTCAGGCATGAGCCGGTTAACCACATTTGCATCTCCCCCATCGAACGATAGTATGTGCAGCGGTCGGCAGGTGTATTGAAATTTTCCGAAAAAATAATGGATTTGTGGTTGACAAATCGAAAAGAAGCCTGTATAATGTATCCTGCCCGTGTGATACGGCACATAATATGGCGGCATAGCTCAGTTGGTAGAGCATTCGGTTCATACCCGGAGTGTCATCTGTTCGAGTCAGATTGCCGCTACCAGGCCCGTTGGTCAAGCGGTTAAGACACCGCCCTTTCACGGCGGTAACATGGGTTCGATTCCCGTACGGGTCACCAGCAAAAAAGTCTCTTTTGTCTATCAGACAAAAGAGACTTTTTTGCATTTGGTTTTCCCGGCAAGAGATATCGATCCGCTGCACCTTGTAGGGGCGGCAGAACCCTCTCAGTTAGCTTCGCTGACAGTTCTGGCAGCGGGAGAGCCAAGGGCGCGGTAAGGCCGTGCCGGGTGGCGGGACACATGGGGTTCCGCCCTACAGGGTACGAAGAAGTCATGTAGATGGCAAAAACCACCCCACGACCCAATGAAATGGTCGTGAGGTGGAAAGGAGCAGCAACGCAATGGACAGAACCCAGCCTGCGACCCAACGCAGT
>CAZPYW010000144.1:0-4146 GCA_964590095.1 uncultured Oscillospiraceae bacterium
CCCTGCACCTATGGTGCAGGGAAGGCCGCCTGATAGGCTGCGCGAAGCGCGGCTTCATACTGGCTGTCGTTGATTGCAAGCAGCATACACGGTGCGCTGCCGCAGAGCAGGTGTACCGGCACGCCGGCCTGCTGCACAGCCTCTGCTATGCCGAACGGCGCATTTGCGCCGCGGTACAGAACGGCCAGCACGGCCAGGTTTTCGCGCAGTTTGACCTGTGTCAGCTGCAGCGCCTGTGTCAGCTTGTGTACTGCCGTGTGGAGCGTTTGCGCGCCCTGCGGCGCGCAAAGCAGCAGCGCCGTCTCGCCGCAGCCGGACGATGCGTGAAATACGTTTACGCCGCATTCTGCCGACAGCTGGGAGAGCTGCGTTTGTGAAAGCGCCTCTGTCTGCGCAGAAGGCTCTGCGCGCAGCAGCGCCAGCGCGCGCCGTCCGGCAAAGCCGACGGGACCGTCGGGCTGTGTGCCGCAGCCTTCCTGACAGCGGATCAGCGTTCCGGCCAGCTCCGGCCGCGCCGTATTCCGGATTTGCAGCGGGATGCACTGGCGGCGTACCGGCTCGACGGCTGATTCGTGCAAAACCTGCATTCCAACGCGCGAGAGCGCGCGCAGCTCACGGTAGCTCAGCTGTTGGAGCGTGCGCGGCGCAGACACGATTGCGGGATCGGCGGCCAGAATGCCGTCTACATCCGTCCAGTTTTCATACACATCCGCGCCAAGTGCCGCCGCAGCCAGTGCGCCGGTTACATCCGAGCCGCCGCGCGAGAGCGTGTGCAGCGCGCCATCCGCTGTGCGGCCGTAAAAGCCCGGGGTGACGATTTTTCGGCCGTCTGCCAGTGAGCGCAGCGCTGCGTATGACGCCTCGACCAGCACCTGCCCCGTGCGGTCAAATTGCAGCCAGTCGGCTGCGTCCACAAATGTATAGCCCAACAGATCGGCCATCAGCCGCGCAGAGAGATACTCGCCGCGTGAGGCCAGCGCGTCTGGTGTGGTGTCTGCGCCCAGCGCGGCATAAATCTGCGCAAGCTCCTGCTCGATTGGTGTTTTCAGTCCACAGCCGTCGCGTATTTCAAGATATCGTCCGCTGATACGCCGCCACAGCTCGTGGCAGCAGACATGATATCGTAAATGTGCGTGGCAGAGATATAACAGATCGGTGATCTTGTGGTCGGTGCTGTGCCGCCTGCCCGCCGCCGATACGACAACGACGCGCCGTGAGGCATCCGACAGCACGATCTCGCGCACGCGCAGAAAGTGCGCTGCGTCGCACAGAGAAGATCCGCCGAATTTACAAACTCTCAGCATATTTTCACCTCATCGGAGACTGCGGGCAGTATGCCCGCACGCCATTGTATGACGGTGCGCACTTTTTTGACACGCAGCGGCGGCGCAGTGCGTGGATTTCTGTAAAAATGCCGCGTTTTTCAGACATCAGGGCGGAATTTTTGCAAATTTTCACTTTACATTTCGCGCGGGATGTGGTATTCTATTCAAGCTGGCGCATTGCGCCGCACCCCCTGCTCTCAGTTTCGGGGGAAAGCCCATTTTTACATGAGCGCTCTGCCGACCCGATACTTGGACTGTGGGAATATTTTGAAAGGTGGAAACACATTATGATGCGCAAAGAAGAAAAGACTGCTATTATTGAGCAGTACGCAACCCATCCCGGTGACACCGGTTCGCCCGAGGTTCAGATCGCCGTTCTGACTTCCAGAATCAACGACCTGACCGAGCACCTGCGTGTCCACAAGCAGGACAACCACTCCCGCCGCGGTCTGCTGATGATGGTCGGTAAGCGCCGCAGCCTTCTGGACTATCTGGCCAAGAAGGATATCAACCGTTACCGCGCGATCGTTGCCAAGCTGGGTCTGCGTAAGTAATTTGTCCGGCAAAATGGGCGGTCGCACGACCGCCCATTTTTCTCTGACATCCCGCAGCCCTGCTGCAAACATCCCGCACCGTGCCCCAGTTCACAATCCACACCGTATGGGAGCTTGCTTTAGCAGTTGAAAGCGCAGCCGAGCTTCGGCTTTGGTTTCAAGTGCTAAACCTCCCATACACCCAACTTACAGGAGGTTTTTATGATCACGAAAAAACAGTATCCCAACCATCACATCTTTGAGACCGAGATCGGCGGCCGTACCTTTACCGTCGAGACCGGCAAGGTTGCCGAGCTCTGCAACGCTGAGGCGATCTGCCGCTATGGCGACACCGTCGTTCTGGTAACGGCAGTTGCCTCGCCCCTGCCCAAGTCCGGAATCGACTACTTCCCGCTGACCATTGAGGTCGAAGAGCGCATGTACGCTGTTGGCCGTATCCCCGGCAGCTTCAACCGCCGCGAGGGTCGCCCGTCCGAGCGCGGCATCCTCATCTCCCGTCTGATCGACCGTCCGATGCGCCCGCTGTTCGATGAAGAGCTGCGCAACGACGTTGTTCTGACCAACACCGTTCTGGCACAGGATTATGACAATCCCGTTGAGATCGTCGCCTCCATCGGCTCGTCTCTGGTCATTGCCTATTCCGACATTCCCTGGAACGGCCCCACCTCCACCACCAACGTCTGCTATCTTGACGGCAAGTATATCGTCAACCCCTCGCAGGATCAGCGCAACGCGTGTGAGTGCTTTGTCACCATCGCCTCGACCCATGAAAAGGTCGTCATGATCGAGACCGAGGCCAAGGAAGTCAAGGAAGACATCCTGCTCAATTGCATCCAGCTGGCGCATGAGACCAACATCAAGGTCGTAGAGTTCATCAACCACATCGTCGCCACCATCGGCAAGCCCAAGTTCACCTTTGAAAAGGCTGCTGTCAACCATGAAATGCTCGATGATCTGTGCGAGTACGGTCTGGACAAGATCGCCTATGCACTGGACACCGACGACAAGAACGTCCGTGAGGCACGCATCACCGAGGCTGTTGTGGACTTCAAGGAGAAGTTCGGTGAGAAGTATGCCGAGGACTGGGACGTCCAGATCGATGTCTGCCTGTACAAGATGCAGAAGAAGATCGTCAAGAAGTGGCTGCTTGAGGGCAAGCGCGTCGATGGCCGCGGCCCCGACGATATCCGCCCGCTGGGCGCCGAGGTCGGCGTTCTGCCGCGCGTCCATGGCTCGGGTCTGTTCACCCGTGGCCAGACGCAGGTTCTGTCCATCTGCACGCTGAACACGCTTTCCGCTGCGCAGAAGCTGGACACCATCTATGATGAGACCGAAAAGCGCTATATCCACCACTACAACATGCCGCAGTGGTCCACCGGTGAGGCGCGTGCGGCCCGTTCCACCTCCCGCCGTGAGGTTGGCCACGGCTCGCTGGCCGAAAAGGCGCTGGTTCCCGTGCTTCCCTCTGTGGATGAATTCCCGTATTGCATCCGCGTTGTGTCCGAGGTTGTCTCCTCCAACGGCTCAACCTCGCAGGCTTCCATCTGCGGCTCCACGCTGGCACTGATGGACGCGGGCGTGCCCATCAAGCGTCCGGTCGCCGGCATTTCCTGCGGCCTGATCTCCGACAAGGAGACCGGCAAGTGGCGTACCTTCACCGATATTCAGGGTGTTGAAGACTTCCACGGCGAGATGGACTTCAAGGTTGCCGGTACGACCGAGGGCGTCACCGCCATCCAGATGGATCTGAAGAACGACGGTCTGACGATGGAGATCATCGCGGACGCGCTTGAGCGCTGCCGCAAGGCTCGTCTGGAGATCCTCAACGAGGTCATGCTTCCCTGCATCGCTGCGCCGCGCGCAGAGGTCTCTGAGTTTGCACCCAAGATGCTGTCCATGAAGATCGACGTGGATAAGATCCGCGAGGTCATCGGCAAGGGCGGCTCCATGATCCAGAAGATCGTTGCCGAGTCCGGCGCACAGGTCGATATTGAGGACGACGGCACCATCCACATCGCTTCTCCCGACGCAGCCTCCTGCGACGCCGCAAAGAAGATGATCGAGGATATCTGCTTCGTACCCGAGGTCGGTAAGCTGTACTACGGCAAGGTCGTCCGCATCCTGCCCATCGGCGCATTTGTCGAGCTTGCCCCCGGCAAGGACGGCATGATCCACATCTCCAAGCTGGAAAACCGCCGCGTGGAGAAGGTCGAGGACGTTCTGAACATCGGCGACATGACCTGGGTCAAGGTCACCGAGATCGACGA
>CAZPYW010000145.1:0-1450 GCA_964590095.1 uncultured Oscillospiraceae bacterium
CTTTTTTCAAGCTTTTGCGTAAAAAAGCCGGCTGTAGGCAGGAAGCCCCGCCCACAGCCGACCTGTCATGAATCTACGCGCGGAATCACGCCGTCCAGCCGCGGCGCGCGCACCACGGCGGCCTGTGCGTCGGCGTAATACCGGCGCAGATTCTCCATCGCCATGGGGATGGCCACGTCAGCCGACTCGATCGCCGCGTTTTCCAGCGAGTACCAGCCATCATAGCCGATCTGCCGCAGCAGCTGCATCACGGCGGCGTAGTTGACCGCGCCGTGGCCGACGATGGTGTCGCGGATGAAGTTACCCCTGCGCGTAAAGTACCAGCCGCGCCCGGGCGCAGCCGCCGCGCCGGACTTAAAGAGATAATCCTTACAGTGGACGTGGCGAATATAGGACGAAAATGCGCCGATAAAGTCCTCGGGGCGCTCATCCACGAAGAAAATATTGCCCATGTCCGCAACCAGACCGAACTTTGCGCCGTCCAGCTGCTCGATCAGACGCGAGATCGCCCAGACGCCGTTAAAATACGTCCCCTGATCCTCATACACGCACTCCACGCCGCGGTCGGCAGCATAGGCGCACAGCTCACGCAGCAGCGGCTCGGCCTCGCGCAGCGCCTGTACAAAGCTCATCTCGCCCGCGCGCGGGTGCGTCAGCTGCGGATGGATGGTGTGGTGGAAATACGGCGCGCCAAGGGCGGCGGCCATATCGATGCGCTGCTTCATCTGTTCCAGCGCCGCGCGGCTTCCCGCGCCAAGCAGCTGACAGCCGGTGGAAAAGCAGCTGACCTCCATGCCCTTATCCCGAATATACGCGCCGATCTCGCGCGCCTGCTCGACCGTGTCCAGATCGGCACACGGGAACGGCTCGATTGCGTCAAAGCCGTGTGCGGCCGCCGCGTCGATCACCTGTCTGGTCGTTGCGCCTGCGTCATACATCGCGCCATAGCTGCACAAAAATGCACTGAGCTTCATGATTTGTCCTCCTGGGATTCCATCTGTTTTTGGCTATTATACCAGCGCGGCGACGCCAAATCAATCCTATTATTTTGCTGCGTCCGGTCACTTTTCCGCGGTTTTGCTTGACGCGTTGGCGTGGCCGTGGTATAATCGACATATGTCGAAATGGAGGGAGCTATATGCCCAGACCACAGCGCAGCCGCCGCATCTGCCGCGAGCCGGCGTGCTCCGGCTTCTCGCCCGAGGGCGCATCGGGCGCAGACGATATCGTTTTGTCGATCGATGAGTTTGAGGTCATTCGGCTGGTCGATCTGGAAAAGCAGACGCATGAGCAGTGCGCCAGACGGATGGATGTTTCGCGCACCACCGTGACCGAGATCTATGAAAGCGCGCGGGAAAAGCTTGCCGCCGCGCTGGTCGGCGGGCGGCGGCTGGTGATCGCGGGCGGGAACTATCATCTGTGCGACGGCGGCGCGCCCTGCGCCAACCCC
>CAZPYW010000145.1:1550-4110 GCA_964590095.1 uncultured Oscillospiraceae bacterium
GGCGGGGCATAGATTGTGCTGAGGCAGTTTGCCTCAGCTTTCTTTTTGGAGGTCAACATGGCTGCAAACGCGTATTCCGATCAGGCGGCGCTGAACGCCTATCTATTCCCCGATACCGCGCGGTATGAATACTGCTGTCCAAACGGCTGCTGCTTTACCGAGCCGGAGGGCGGCTTCCCGCGCCCACAGCAGCGTCCCCTGCCGCCCGCCACGGGCGCGACCGGCCCAACAGGGCCAACCGGCGCAACAGGTCCCACCGGCGCAGCCGGCCCCACGGGTGCAACAGGCCCCACCGGCGCGGCGGGCAGCGTGACCGCGGCCGAGGCCGTCAGCGATCTGACGGAAAGCAGCCCGCTTTCCACGGTCATTGACCGCTTTAACGAGCTGCTCGGCTCGCTGCGCGAGGCCGGTCTGCTCTCATCCTGACGCGCAGCAGGATGGGGAAAAAGCGCATTTACGTCTACGCCATCTGCAAAAATGAGGCCGCCTTTGCCTCGCGCTGGATGGCCTCCATGCGCGAGGCCGACGGCGTGTACGTGCTGGACACCGGCTCAGGCGACAATACCGTCCCGCTTCTGCGCGAGCTTGGCGCGCACGTGACGCAGGCGGTCATATCGCCCTGGCGCTTTGACACGGCGCGAAACCGCGCGCTTGCGCTGGTGCCTGCGGACGCAGATCTGTGCGTCTGCACCGATCTTGACGAGGTGTTTCGCGCCGGATGGCGGGCGGCAATGGAGCGAGTGCTCGCCCGAGGCGCGATACACCTGTCGTATCGCTACGTCTGGAGCTTTCAGCCGGACGGCAGCGAGGGACTGGTCTACTGGATGCAGAAGGCACATGCGCGCAGCGGCTTTCGCTGGGTCTATCCGGTGCATGAGGTGCTGGAATACACTGGCGGTGCGCACACGATCACCGAGGTCGCAGACGTCCAGCTGGAGCACCACCCAGACCCCGCCAAATCCCGCGCGCAGTATCTGCCGCTGTTGGAGCTGGCCGCGCAGGAGTCGCCCAACGACGCGCGCAGCGCGCACTATCTGGGGCGCGAATATCTCTACTACGGCCGCTGGCGGGATTGTGAGCGCACGCTGCTGCGCCATCTGTCGCTGCAAGCTTCCGTCTGGCGCGAGGAGCGCTGCGCCTCCATGCGCTACCTTGCGCGCGCCGTTGCGGCGCAGGGGCGTGAGGACGAGGCATTTGGCTGGCTGCTGCGCGCCTGTGCCGAGGCGCCGCAGCTGCGCGAGCCGTGGGTCGCGGCCGCGCGTCAGCTTCTTGCGCAGAAGCGCTGGAGCGGCGCGCTGTATTTCGCCCAACGCGCGCTGGAAATCCGCGCGCAGAGCCGCACCTATTTTAACGAGCCGGACAGCTGGGGCGCAGCGCCCTATGATCTGGCGGCGCTGGCCGCCTATTATCTGGGCATATACCCGCTGGCGCTGGACTATGGCAAGCAGGCGCTTGCACTTGCGCCGCATGACGCGCGCCTGCGCGAAAACCTCGCCTTTTACCGCCGCGCGGCAAGTCCGGATAAACCGGCCGCAGAGGGCTAGCCCCTCTGCGCGCCGCAATCGTAAACTTTTTGTGAAATCCGGCCGCACCTGCTCCACTTTTCGAAAAAACGTATTATAATAGACACAGCGGTTTATGCCGCAGTTTTTTATGTGCAGGTGTCTGATATGCTTTATGTGTTTCTGTTTGTCGGCGTTGCCGCATCCGCAGCCATCGGCGGCGTAAACGGCTGGTTTTCTTCGTGGAATGTGCTTTGGCAGCTCCCACTGACGTTTTGCGGCGTATTTCTGGCTCTGCTGCTGCTGTTTGCGCTGGTGCTGTTTATCTCAACGCGGTTTGTTGACCCGAAAAAGCTGCTGGAAAAGCCCAGCCGCTATTTCCGCTTCATGCTGAACCAGTTTCTCCGGCTGGCCTTTTTCCTTGGCGGCGTGGATGTGCATATCACAGGGCTTGAAAAAATCCCGCATGACCAGCGCTTCCTGCTGGTATCCAATCACCTGTTTGCCTATGACCCGCTGATCTATTATTATGCGCTGCCGCATGACGAGCTGGGCTTTATCTCAAAGAAAGAGAATTTCTCAATCACGGTTGTGGCCGAGATCATGCGTGAGCTGCTTTGTCTGCCCATCGACCGCGAAAATGACCGCGCCGCGCTGCGCACCATTTTGAAGGCTGTGGAATTTTTGCGCGAGGACAAGACCTCTATCGCCGTCTTCCCCGAGGGCTACACCAGCAAAACCGGCGAATTGCAGGAGTTCCGCAACGGCTCGTTCAAAATCGCACAAAAGGCCGGCGTGCCCATCGTCGTCTGCGCACTGGCCAACACCCCCGCCATTTTGAAGAACATGTTCCGTCACCACACAGATGTCTATCTGGACGTTCTGGATGTCATTCCGGCTGAGGAGCTTTCCGACGTCACGACGGCGCAGATCGGAAGCCGCGTCCACGAGACAATGAAGCAGGGCATTGAAACAAGACGTGCCATGGCATAATGCTCCATCCGCTGCCCATCGGGCAGCGGATTTTTGCCGCGCAAAGCGCGGCATTTTTGCGCCCA
>CAZPYW010000146.1:0-4070 GCA_964590095.1 uncultured Oscillospiraceae bacterium
GGTCTACAAGTCCGAGGCCGGCAAATTCCGCGCCGTCATCCGGCAGATCAAGGAATGCCACGCCATGGGGCAGCCTGTTCTGGTCGGCACCATTTCCATTGAAAAATCCGAGCTGCTCTCGCAGCTTCTCCGGCGCGAGGGCGTGCCGCACAACGTCCTGAACGCCAAGCATCATGAGCGCGAGGCCGAGATCGTAGCGCAGGCCGGTCACTTTGGCGCCGTCACCATCGCCACCAACATGGCCGGCCGCGGCACCGACATCATGCTGGGCGGCAACGCCGAGTTCATGGCAAAAAGTGACCTGCGCAAGGGCGGCATGGATGAGTCGCTGATCGCAGAGTGTACCTCCTTTGCCGAGACCGATGACCCCGACATTCTTGCCGCGCGTGCGGCCTATGCTGAGGCATATGCCCGCCACAAGCCCGAGGTTGACGCTGAAGCCGAAAAGGTACGCGCGGCAGGCGGCCTGTTTATCGTGGGCACCGAGCGCCATGAATCGCGCCGTATCGACAACCAGCTGCGCGGCCGCGCCGGCCGTCAGGGCGACCCGGGCGAAACGCGCTTCTACCTGTCGATGCAGGACGATGTCATGCGCCTGTTCGGCTCTGAGCGCATGATGGGCATGATGGAAACGCTTGGCATCGATGAGGATACGCCCATCGACGCAAAGATTCTGTCCGGTGCCATCGAAAATGCACAGAAAACCGTGGAAAGCCGCAACTATCAGGTTCGTAAGAGCGTCCTGGAATACGACGACGTGATGAATGTCCAGCGTAAGATCATCTATGAACAGCGCCAGCAGGTGCTGGACGGCGAGGATCTGCAAAGCAGCATCCGCTCGATGATCCGCTTTGTCGTCAGTGAGGCTGTACACGCCGCCTTTGGCGAGCAGCAGCATCTGACCGAACCGCAGCAGCTGCGCGAGCTTGCCGCCCGCTTTGAGGGCGTGTATCTGCCGCTTGGCGCGTGGGTCGTGCCTGAAAATGCGCTTGCAACGCTGACGCGTGAGGATGCCGAGCAGCAGCTGCTGTCGCGGATGGAGCGCACCTATGAAAAGAAAGAGCAGCAGTACACCGCGCCGGTCATGCGTGAGGTCGAACGCGTCATCACGCTGCGCGTGGTGGACGAGTACTGGATGGATCACATCGACGCGATGGACGATCTGCGCCAGGGCATCCGGCTGCGCGCCTATGCACAGGAGGATCCCGTCATCGCCTATAAGCGTGAGGGCTTTGAGATGTTTGAAGCGCTCATGTCCACCATCAAGGAGGAGATCGTCCGCCGGCTGTACACCTTCCGTCTGAAGACCGACGCCGAGGTCAAGCGTGAGCGCGTTGCCAAGGTAACGGGCGAGGGCGGCGGCGACCACACCGTGCGCCGTCAGCCGGTCGTCAAGAAGGTCAAGGTTGGCCCGAATGACCCCTGCCCCTGCGGCAGCGGGAAAAAATACAAGAAATGCTGTCGGGATAAGGATCTGGCAGCCGGAAAGCAGTAAGTATGGATCTGATCACGCAACGGCGCGGCGCGCTGGAATATCTGACTGCGCCCGTCCTCTCCTGCGGCGGCGCAGTACACGCCTTTTCCACCCGATTTGGCGGCGTGAGCAGCGGGCATCTTTCCAGTCTGAATCTGGGGACGCACCGCGGCGATGCGCCGGAAAACGTATGGGAAAACTATCGCATTCTGGGCGCAGCCGTCGGCTTTGCGCCCGAGCAAACCGTCTTTACCAAACAGCAGCATACCGCCATCGTGCGCCGCGTGGGCGCGGCTGACCGCGGAACAGGGCTTCTGCGTGAGCAGACGGCCGTCTGCGACGGCCTTATCACCAATGAGCCGGACGTCGCGCTGTGCTGCTTTGGCGCAGACTGCGCCACCATCCTGCTCTATGACCCCGTGCACCGCGCCGTGGGCGCGGTACACTCCGGCTGGCGCGGAACGGCACAGGGCATTGCGCGCGAGGCCGTGCTGGCCATGGAGCGTGCGTTCGGCTCCAATCCCGCTGACATCCGCGCAGCCATTGGCCCAAGCATTGGGCAGTGCTGCTTTGAAACAGACGAAGATGTGCCCGCAGCCATGCTGGCCTCTCTTGGCGCAGAGGCCGAGGCGCATATCGAGCGGCGCGGGGAAAAATACTTTGTGGACAACAAGGCGCTTTGCAGACTCTGGCTTCTGCGCGCAGGCGTCAGACAGATCGATCTCAGCTGTGACTGCACCAGATGTCAGCCCGACCGCTTCTGGTCACATCGCGCCGCAGGCAATGCGCGCGGCTCGCTGGCCGGCATCATCATGCTGCGGCCATAACCGGACAGAAAGGGAACTCGCCATGAAAAAAAGAATATGTGCGGCGCTTCTGGCCGCGGCGCTGTGTCTTTCTCTTGCCGGATGCAGCGCGGAACAGGGCAGCTGGCTTTCGCGCGTCACATCGATCTTCAAAAGCAGCGACGCTGCCCCCGAGGATGCCGCGCAGACGCCGCAGGATGACACGGCACAGCCCGAGCCCGAGGACGAACCGGACGAAGATACCCAGATCACGCCCATCACCGAGCTTTCCGAGGGACTGGAGAGCTTTGGCCTTGCCTATCAGCCAGGCTTTGGTCTGCATCCGTACAACTGCATCAGCCTGAATAACCGTGTCATTCTCTCGTTTTTGTATGAGCCGCTCTTTGCTGTGGACAGCAGCTTTCACGCCGTCCCCGTCCTGGCCGAGCGCTATACCGTTTCAGATGACGGTCTGCAAACGACCGTTACGCTGCGCGCGGACGCGCGGTTTTCAAACGGCGCCTCCGTCACCGCCGCAGATGCCGCCTACTCGATCAGCGCCGCAAAGGATTCCGAGTATTACGGCAACCGCCTGAACTGCATCACTGCCGCCGAGGCCGTGGATGCGCAGACGCTTGTCCTGACCACACGCACCGCCTATGGCTCGCTGCCGCTGCTGCTGGACATTCCCATCATTCCGGCTGACACAGCCGAGCGCGATTTCCCGCTTGGCACGGGGCCGTATGTCTACCGCAACAGCACGACCCTTACGCGCAATTCCAACTGGTGGCAGGATACCGCGCCGCTGGCCGATTTTGACGAGATCCGGCTGACGCATGTCTCGACCGCTGCCGACATCCGCGATAATTTTGAGTATGAGAACGTCAATATCGTCCTCTCTGACCCAAATTCCGCCGCCTATGTCAACTTCCACAACGACTATGAGCTGTGGACAGAAAGCACCACCATCATGCAGTACATCGGCTATAACCTTGGCAGCAACGTCTTCTCCAACTACGGTCTGCGCGGCGCGATCACCTATGCGCTTGACCGCGAGAGCATCGTGACCGAGGACACCAACGGCTTTGCGCTGGCCGCCGTGCTCCCCGCCTCACCGCTGGCCGACTGCTATGACAGCAAGCTGGCCTCTACCTACAGCTATGATCTGAATAAATTCTATGCGCGCCTGGAAAGCGCCAGCGTCGAGGACATGGATGCCGACGGTGTGCTGGATCTGTACGTCACCTCGCTTGGCTATGCCGTTTCGTGCAGCGGCACCATGATCGTCTGCTCCTCCAGCTATCAGCGCGTCAACACCGCCACACGCATTGCAAATGCACTCAATGAGCTTGGCTTCCAGATCACCGTCAAGTCTCTGGACGCTGAGGAATACGCCTCCGCGCTGCGCAACGGCAATTTTGACCTGTACTATGGCGAGATCCGTCTCTCCCCCAATTTTGACCTCAGTCCGTTTTTCCGCAGCGGCGGCTCGGTCAGCTACGGCTACCTTGCCGACAGCACCATGGAAAACCTCTGCAACCGCACCCTGCTGAACAGCGGCAACAGCTATGACCTTTATAAGCGGCTGTGTGACCGCGGCTACATCACGCCGGTGCTGTTTAAGAACCACGCCGTGTTCACCACGCGCGGCGCCGTGCAGAATCCGGTTTCGTATCTGGACTGGTTCCTCCCACCGCAGCCGGAAGCAGAATGAGCAACAACGAAAGGAGCCGAAAGGCTCCTTTTTTGCGCCCAAAGGGCGCAATTTCTGCCCGCAGGGCGCAGGTTTTCCGCACGCTGCGCGTGCGGGG
>CAZPYW010000147.1:0-4039 GCA_964590095.1 uncultured Oscillospiraceae bacterium
GGGTGGGGGTGTGTTGGGTTTCTCTCCCCCTTTACCTGGGTGCCCCCCCCTGGGGGGGGGCCACGCCAGTGTTTCAAAACCCTCGCAGCGTTCGCATTCGCGTCCGCTGCGCTGCGCCACAGGCGCGCATTATTTTACCAGCTCTGCCTCGGCGTCCTTTCCCAGCCGCCGCAGCATGGTCTTCTTGACGGCGCGGAAAATATTCTGATAGCCGGTGCAGCGGCACAGGTGGCCGGAGAGGAGCTTGCGCAGCTCATCGTCCGTGTATTCCTTTCCGCTGCTCAAAATCTCGGTGGCCGTCATGATAAAGCCCGGCGTGCAGAAGCCGCACTGGATGGCCGTTTCGTCCATAAACGCGCGCTGGATATCCGAAATCTCACCATTCGGCCCCATCAGTCCCTCAAGCGTCAGAATTTCCTTTCCGTCCGCCCACGCAGCCAGATACAGGCAGGAGTTGACGGCCTCGCCGTCGATCAGGACGGTACATGCGCCGCATTCACCGACCTCACAGCCCTTTTTGACTGCTGTCAGCCGGAAGTCATTGCGGAGCATATCCGTCAGACTGGCGCGGACATCGATCATTCTTTCGACCTTTTTTCCGTTGATGGTACACTGAACCAGTTTGTATTGTGCCATTACAGCTCACCTCCGCAGCGCTTGACAGACTCGATCAGACACCGGCGTGCCATCTCTACCGCAATATGCTTCCGGAACGCCTTGGACGCGCGCCACGAGTCGCGGGGATTCACGTCCAGCAGAACGCTTTCGGCAAAGGCGTCAACCGTTTCCATCGAAACAGGCTTGCCGTTTACGCCGGCCTCTGCGTTTTCTGCGCGCATGGGAATGGGGCCTGCCACGCCATAGGCAACACGCACGCGCTCAAACGTCTTCTTATCCGCAGACAGACGGCAGTTGACCGAACAGCCCGTTGTGGCAATGTCCATGGCATTGCGCATGGCATACTTGATATAAAATCCGGCTGTATTCTGCCACGATTCCTTTGGAATCAGAATGGCGGTCTGAATCTCGCCGTCCTCAACACGGATGTCAACCGTACCGGCCTTGATGTAGAACGCCTGAATCGGGAGCAGCCGCCTCCCGTTTACGCCGGTCAGCTCAATGACCGCATCCCACGCGAAAAGCGTGGAGGCAGAGTCGGCAGATGTCACGCCGTTACAGGTGTTGCCGCCTATGGTGCCCATGTTGCGGATCTGCGGGCCGCCGACCATGTCGACCGCCTCACCCAGGACGTTGATCTTCTCACAGATGATGGGGTCGTGGGTGATGTGTGAGAACGTGCTCAGCGAGCCGATGCGGATGTTTTCGTTTTCGTCCATCGAAATGCCGCGCAGCGCGTCAATATCATGGATGGAGATCAGCGCCTTGCCTGCGCGCTTGCCCTCACGCATCTGCACAAACACGTCGGTGCCGCCCGCGACGATCTGTGCCTCGGGGTGCTCGATGCGCAGCCTGCACGCCTCTTCTACACTGTGCGCCTCATACAGCGCCTTCATATCATACATCGCAGATTACCTCCTTAGTCCTGAATCAGACCCTCTTCGGTGAAACGCTGGAAGAGGACATGCGGCGTGATGGGCACCTGATCGATTGCCACGCCCGTGGCATGGAGAATGGCATTGCGGATGGCCGGTGCGGCAGAGCACGCCGGCGGCTCACCCAGTGCTTTGGTGCCATACGGCGAGGTCGGCTCGGGATTTTCCACAAACGCCGCCTGAATATCGGGATGATCCATAAATGTGGAAAGCTTGTAGTCCAGCAGGTTGTTGTTCAGCGGTCTGCCGGTCTTCGGGTCAAAGAGCAGCTGCTCGGACAGGCCATAGCCGATGGCCATGGACATGCCGCCGTGTACCTGTCCCTCGGCAAGGGCGGGGTTGATCAGACTGCCGCAGTCGTGGACATTGACGATGTTCAGCAGCTTGACCTTGCACATGGGGATATCGACCTCGACCTCGGCCAGCGTACAGCCAAAGGAATAGGCGTTGTTGCGGATGGTATAGGTGGACTCAGCCGTCAGATGCTCACTGTGGACGGGGTTGTACTGCGCCGTCATGGCAAGCTCGCTCAGACTCATCAGGACGCTCCCGTCCTGCTTGCGGACGATATCGCCGTCCACGATGTCCATATTGTCCACACTCTGCCGCGTGACCTCGCAGGCATAGGCAAAGATCTTTTCGCGCAGCAGCCGCGCCGTCTGCCGGATGGAGAAGCCGGCAACATAGGTCTGGCGCGAGGCATATGCGCCAAGGCCGGTGGGCGTGGTGTCGGTATCCTGACAGGAAACCACGTGCACATCCCGATAGCTCTTCAAACCGACGGCCTCAGCCACCATCTGTGCATAGGCCGTATCGGCGCCCTGGCCGATCTCGGTCTCACCGCACTGGAACGTGACCGTACCGTCCAGATTCAGCAGCATCCGGTTGGACGAGGTCTCAAGCGAAATGGGATAGACCGCCGTATTGTACCAGAAGCACGCCACGCCGACGCCGCGCCGGATGGGGCCGGTCTGGTTGGCGTATTCTTTGTACTTGCGGTCATAGTCGATCAGCTCGCGTCCCTTTGCCATGCACTCACGGTGCGAGTCAAAGTAGTTGATGTTCTTGCTGAAGCCGTCCTCATAGCCCTGCGGCATCAGATAGCGGTTGCGGTACTCGATCGGCTCAATGCCAACGGCACGCGCACACTCTTCAACGTTCGAGTCGTTTGCAAACGAGGCCTGCGGCATACCATAGCCGCGCATTGCGCCCGCCGCGGGACGGTTGGTAAAGACGGTGTAGGCGTCGCACTCCATATTGGGGCAGGGATACAGCTGCG
Organism: uncultured Oscillospiraceae bacterium; assembly: GCA_964590095.1. GTDB lineage: Bacteria > Bacillota > Clostridia > Oscillospirales > Oscillospiraceae > CAG-170. The sequence continues at coordinate 2,833 of CAZPYW010000147.1, forward strand.
GGAACGAGCCCATGGCCTTGGCCACGATCGAGTGGCCGTGTGAGGCATATGCGCCCTGGTTCGAGAAGCATTCGACCTTGCGCGCGGCAAACGAGCCGTCGGGGCGCAGCCACGAGACAATATGGAAGCGGATGGCGTGACGGACGCGGTTGGATACGAACGTCTCCTCGCGCGAGCAATCGAGCCGGACACAGCGGCCGCCGACCTGCGTGGTGCACCACGCGCAAAGCGGCTCATACAGCGCGTCCTGCTTGTTGCCAAAGCCGCCGCCGATGTAGGGCTTGATGACATGAATATCTGCCCACGGGCGGCCAAGCGCCTGACCGACCACACGCCGGATGATGTGCGGAATCTGCGTGGAGGTCGTCAGCACGATGCGGCCGTTTTCCTCATACGCAAAGCAGCCGTGGTTTTCGATGTGGCAGTGCTGCACGGTGGGCGTTTCATACCAGCCCTCGACCTTGATCAGTCCCTCTTCCTGAATGGCAGTCTGGTAATCGCCAAGACGGATGGAGGTATGACTGAGAATATTGTTGGCAAACCGCTCATGCAGCTGCGGCGCGCCGTCCTTCATGGCCTCCTGCACGTCCAGTACAAACGGAAGCTCTTCATATTCCACTCGGATTGCGCGGACAGCCTGTGCCGCTGCAACCTCATTTTCTGCGATGACTGCGCACACATCGTCGCCGTAATAGCGCACATGGCGGTTGAGCAGATGCCGGTCAGCCACGTCCTGATGCCCGGGATCCATCGACCACGGATGACCTGCCGTGGGGAACGGAATATCCGGCACATCAAAGCAGGTCAGAATTTTGACCACGCCCTCGATCTTTTCCGCCTCGCTCGTATCCACCGCCGTTACAAAGCCATGCGCGATGGTGGCGTGCTTGATGCGCACATACAGCGCATCAGACGGCACAAGGTCTTCGTAATATCTGGTTCTGCCGGTTGCCTTGTCAAAGGCGTCGACGCGGACCTCGCTTTTTCCTACGATGCCCATTTTTTCGACCTCCATTTTCTCTGTGAAATGGCTTGCAAATTTTGCAATTTGCATAACGGGTGCCACTTTCCCTCTTAATTTGTGTCTATTATACCATGCGCGGCTGTCGCGTGAAAGCTTTTTCGTTATCCTACTTTGGGGATAACGCTTTTTTCGTGAATGTCGAACAAAGAGAACGTTTCTTGACTTTTTCCATAAAAACAGGGT
>CAZPYW010000148.1:0-4037 GCA_964590095.1 uncultured Oscillospiraceae bacterium
CGTGCGGAAAACCTGCGCCCTTTGGGCGCAAACACACTTTTTTATCATTATATCACATCACATCGGGCGTGAAAATCCCTCTTTTCCGCGATGTCGAAAAGTTTTCCATGTGAAATTTCTTAATTTCTGTCCGGTGCATTGCAATATCCGGTCAAATAGTGTAAAATACCGCTGGAAATGAGGGATCCCTGTATGTATATCAAAGCCAGAAAACCGGAACACTCCATCGCACCGGCGCTACTATTTTCACTGCTGTTTCCGGTCTATCTTGAGGTCGTACTGCACCTGTTTGTCTACCGTGCCTTTACCGCGCGCATCGTCTATCCCATTCTGTTTGCGCTGGCGGCGGGTGTACTGCTGTTTGGCATCTGCTCGTGCCTGCCGGACAGGGCAGCCGGTGTTGTCGCCTGTGTGCTCACGGGACTGATCGTGCTGTTTTTTGAGGTGCAGTTTGTCTACAACTCCATCTTTGGTGAGTTCATGTCGCTGTGGCAGGTGTCATTCGGCGCCACTGCCATCGTGAACTTCTGGTATCAGATGCTCTATGGCATCTGGAAAGCACTGTGGAAGATACTCGTTCTGCTGCTTCCGTTTCCGGCTGCGGTCGTGCTGGTCAGCTGTAAGAAGCTGCGCTTTCAGCGGCTCAGCTGGTATTTTCCGCTTGGCGCGCTTGTGCTGACGTTTGCGCTGCACTATGGTGCAGTGGGCGTGATGCGCCTGCATGACACTAACGCGTTTTCCGCGTGGCAGCTGTACACCAATCCCAACACCGCCACCGAGATCAGCGTCAAGAACATCGGCCTGATCTCGACCACGCGCGTTGAGGCAAAGCACCTGATCTTCCGAAAGGATGAGGTTGAAGAGCCGGCGGTTGCCTACCCCGAGCCGGGCGAGGCGGTCGAGATCGTGGAAACGGAATATGACCGCTACAACATGATGAACATCGATTTTGACCTGCTCGCCGGAGCAACGGAAAATGAGATGTATCAGAAGCTGGACGCCTATTTTAAGACGGTTGAGCCAACAGAAAAGAACGAATATACCGGTATGCTTGCGGACTACAATCTGGTCATGCTCTGCGCCGAGTCCTTTTCACCCGTTTTCATCACCGAGGAGCTAACACCAACGCTCTACAAGCTGACGCATGAGGGCTTCGTGTTTGAAAACTATTATGGCTCCTACGGCTCGAACACCACAAACGGCGAGTATACGTTCTGTATGGGGCTGTATCCCGATCTTTCGCGCAGCAAATCCACAGCCAGCTTCTACGCCTCGCAGAAGAACTATCTGCCCTTCTGCATGGGCAATGCCATGCAGTCTGCCGGTGCGGAAACGTGGGCATATCACAACTATACCGGCGAGTATTACTCGCGCAATGTCACCCATCCCAATATGGGCTACACATTCAAGTCTGCAACGGACGGACTGGACATTGAGCTGCTCTGGCCGTCATCTGACCTTGAGATGATCGAGCAGTCCACGGCGGACTATATGAGCAGCGGCAAGCAGTTCTGCGCCTATTATATGACCTTCAGCGGCCATTATCAGTACGACTGGGACAACCCCATGAGTGCGCGCAACCGCGAATATGTGCAGGATCTGCCCTACTCTGAGACGGTCAAGAGCTATATCGCCTGTAATCTGGAGCTGGAATTTGCGCTTCAGGAGCTGATGGCGCGGCTGGAGAAGGCCGGCGTGGCCGACAAGACGTGCATCGTCCTGACAAACGACCACTACCCCTATGGTCTGACCGAGGAGGAGTTCAACGAGCTGGCCGGTCATGCGGTGGACACCACGTTCGAAAAGTACAGAAACAGCTTTATCTGCTATGTCCCGGGCGTACAGCAGACGGTATCGACCTATTGCAGCACGGTGGATATTCTGCCGACACTGCTGAACCTGTTTGGGCTGCAATATGACTCGCGGCTGCTGATGGGGCGCGATGTGCTCTCGCCGCAGGCAAGCGATGTTGCCGTGCTCTCTGACCAGAGCTTCATCACAAAGGATTTCTCCTTTGACACCTCCACCGGCACGGTGACGTATTTTGCCGCCGAGACCGAGGAGCTGGCGGCTCGCGTGGCCGAGCTGCAAAAGCAGATCGCACTGGAATTCCAGCTGTCGATCGACGTTCTGAACAGCGACTATTACGCGCACGCCGTACACGGCTACGGTGAAAATCAGGAGGAGCTGGACATCGGGGACGTTGAGCAGGAGCTGGAGCAGCAGGAGCAGGGCTCGGACGAGCCGAAGATGAAGGAATACCCGTTTACGGATATCCCCGCCAGTCTGACGCTGGCTGCGCTGGACTATGTCTATGACAACAAATATATGGACGCGATGTCTGAGACAAAGTTCGGCTTTGACGTCAACTGTACCGACGCAGAGCTGTTTGACATTCTCTATCGCATTGCAGGCTCGCCCGATGTGGGTGATGTGACGGCCGTTTGGGTCGGCTCCGACCGTTTCCTCACCGGCAAATATGCCAAGGCCGTCTATTGGGCCAGACATAACGGTTGTATCAGCCCGTATCTGTGGTATCTGGATTCGTTCACCACGCTCACGCGCCGGAATACGGCAGTGACGCTCTATCGCTTTGCGCAGACGCAGGGACAGGACGTCGATGTGGACATCGACGCCGCACTGAGCTATGCATATGACTATCCGAACCTCTATGGTGAGGAGCTGATCGCGCTGTACTGGTGCTATAAGAACACCATCATGCGCGGTGACGGCACACTGGAATCCTCATTTGCGCAGGCAAACGACCCGATGAGCCGCTATTATGTCGTCAGTGCGATCTATAATTACTACCTGCGCTTTGCGCAGTAAGCGGTCAAAATGCAGTCCGCGCCGGAGCAATTGCTTCGGCGCGGAATTTTTTTGTTTTTTTGCAAAGAAAACACTTGCATTTTTCGCAAACATCTGATAGAATAACCAAGCCGATGGGGGTATAGCTCAGCTGGGAGAGCGCATGACTGGCAGTCATGAGGTCAGCGGTTCGATCCCGCTTATCTCCACCAAAGACCTGAAGTCGAAAGACTTCAGGTCTTTTTGCTGTCTAAAAAGCTGGCATATGCGGCAGGCAACGATAAGAAGCGGCGCTTAATTCGTTGTGCCATGGTTATCTGCAAGCAAAATACGCAAATAATCTCTGCGGCCATACAGAACACGGTCAATGTAGACGTTGCTGCCATTTGTCCGGTAGAAAACCATATAATTTCCACTGAGCAGGAAGCGATAGTCACCGTCTACATCTGCGACAGAGGAAAGCGGTGTGCCGATCAGCGCATGGTCACGGAGCATACGGATTGCTTTCGTGATCTTGCTTACTGTGGCGATTGCCGCCTGCGGATTTTCCAAGTCCTCTGCGATATACGCCTTGATGTCTGCAAGGTCATTTTGCGCATCAATGGACAGGTGCAGATTATTCATGGGTAATTCCGAGGTGTTCCTCCACGGCCTCCAAGGTCAGCCAGCCTTTTTCTTCGCCGGACTTACGGCCTTTGGCAAGCTCATTCATCAGACGCAGGGTTGCCTGTGTTTTTTCATAATCGTGTATATCCACGATGGCATACCGGCCTCGCCCGTTCTTTGTCAAAAAGACAGGAGCGCCTACGGCCACATCATGCAGCACTTCCGTATAGTTACGCAGATCAGAAATGGGTTTAATATTTGGCATATACGATCAGCTCCTTTCACGCATAGCATATCCTGTTTTGCTGTAAAATTCAACTGCTAATTTGCAGCAAACGAATTGATTCCGCTATGGAGCGCGCATTTTCCCGCTTATCTCCACCACGTCGTCGCTTCTCCTACCAAAAACACAAACGCTCCGCTGGTTTGTGTTTTTGTTTTTTATATGTCTAAAGTGTTCAGCTCATACAAAACAAAAGGCCATTCCGCAAGGAATGGCCTTTTGCTTGCTCAATAATGAGGGGTGCGGTTAAAATAAGGGGCGCGGTTCGCTTTTGCGTATCACGCGTCCTTTTTCAGGCGGCGCAGGTATGGCACAACCAGCGTGATGGCGATCAGCGCCG
>CAZPYW010000149.1:0-4026 GCA_964590095.1 uncultured Oscillospiraceae bacterium
GCATGCGGCAGGACTCGTCCATTCCGCTGCTCGTCCTCTCCAAAATGCAAACGCTTCGCTGGTTTGCGTTTTGGCTCCGTCCTTTCTTTTTACCGTCAACGACTTTTTTCTAGAAGCCGTTCGCGCTTTAGCGCGTTACGGATTCTTGATGCAGAGCCTTTCCCACACGGGAAAGAAAAAGGGGTTGAAATGCCTCCCCGCACGCGCCGCGTGCGGATATTGCGCGCTTTGCGCGCAAAAATTCCGCGCCCTTTGGGCGCAGAAAATGCCCCCTTTCTGTGGAAAGACAGTTGCGCCTTTGGCACGCAGATGGTATGATAAAGAAAAAATAAAGGAGTGACGGTAATGAAGAAAACTGTCAACATCGCTGCGCCAGCAGCCATCGGCCCCTACTCCCACGCCTGCGTCGCGGGCGGCTTTGTCTACACCTCCGGCCAGCTCGGCTTTGACCCTGAAAGCGGAAAGCTGGCTGACGGCATCGAAGCGCAGGCACATTTCGCACTGAAAAACCTCAGCGCGATTCTGGAGGCCTCCGGCGCGTCGCTTGCACAGGTCGTCAAGACTACGGTCTTTGTGACGGATCTTGCCAATTTTGCAACAGTCAACCGCATTTATGGCGAGTATTTTACCGGTGACTATCCGGCGCGCTCCTGCGTTCAGGTTGCGGCGCTTCCTGCCGGCGGTCTGGTCGAGATCGAGGCCGTTGCACAGCTTTAAGCGTTCAGCGAGGAATACCTCAAATCAATTGCACAGCAAAAGCGCGCACCCGTCTGGGTGCGCGCTGCTTTGCTCGGATACAGTCTGTTTACTCAGCAAACATCGGTGTGGAAAGATAGCGGTCGCCGGTGTCGGGCAGAAGCACGACAATGTTCTTTCCCGCGTTTTCCGGACGCTTGGCCAGCTCGATTGCCGCCCAGAGCGCTGCGCCGGAGGAGATACCGACCAGAATGCCCTCACGCTTTGCAAATGCCGAGCCGGCAGCATAGGCGTCCTCATTTTCGGCTGTGACAATCTCGTCATAGATGGATGTGTCCAGAATCGCCGGTACAAAGCCTGCGCCGATGCCCTGAAGGCCATGCGAGCCTGCTGCGCCGCCGGAAAGGACAGGGGAGCGCTTTGGCTCGACTGCCACGACGCGGATATTGGGATTCTTCGACTTGAGATAACGCCCAACGCCGGTGATTGTGCCGCCGGTACCAACGCCCGCGACAAAAAGATCGACCTTGCCGTCGGTGTCGGCATAGATCTCAGGGCCAGTGGTCAGATAATGTGCCCTCGGATTGGCAGGATTGGTGAACTGCCCGGGGATAAAGCTGTGCGGATACTGCGCGGCAAGCTCCTCGGCCTTTGCAATTGCGGCCTTCATGCCGCCTGCGCCAGGCGTCAGAACCAGCTCTGCGCCATATGCGCGCATCAGCTGACGGCGCTCGAGCGACATGGAGTCGGGCATGACGATGATGACGCGATAGCCGCGCGTGGCGGCGACGGCGGCAAGACCGATGCCGGTGTTGCCGGAGGTCGGCTCAATGATGACTGAGTCCGGCTGTAAAAGCCCCTTTTCCTCGGCGTCGTCCAGCATGGCTTTTGCGGCACGATCCTTGACCGAACCGGCGGGGTTCAGGTATTCCAGCTTTGCAAAGATGTGTGCGTGCAGACCAAGCGCCTTTTCGGTGTTTCGCAGTGCGAGCAGTGGGGTGTGGCCGATCAGCTGATCGATTGAGGTAAAGATTCTGGACATATTGGCTCCTCCTTATTCCATATTGTTCCGCGATAAAGCTATTTGATTGATAGGTTTATAATGTTATACGTCTTTGTCCGCGATTTGTCAACAGAAATTTGCAGCTTTTTCTGCACGGCCTGCTGTAAAATGGTACTTGCATTCCGTCACAAACGTGGTATAATACTGGTGTAAAATCAATAACTGGACAGCCCGCGCAAGTTTCTTGCAGGTGGAATGGGGTGAGATGCCCCGCGAGTCGGTCACTGTGATGCCTCCGTGTGAGGATAAGTCAGGTCTGCCGAGGGTTGCCCTGTGCCTTGCCATCACCGAGGCCGAATGCGCAGCGCCCAAGGGGCGGCTATGTCCGTGCGGTCAGTGTTGGCTGTGCGGATTTTTGTTTACAGCCGTCGCTTTTTGGGAGAAAGTGACGATTATGAAGGGCTTTGCCCTTCAAATGGCAGTCAAGACCGCCTGCGCATCCCCCTGCGCAGGCTCTGCCAGTAACGGCCGGACGCCTGCTGCATGGGAACCAGCAGGCGTCCGTTCTTTCGGGTCTGTCACGCAGAGAATTAGCGCTACAGGAGGAACGTATGAGAGGCATCCCATCACTGATTACCGACATTCGTAAAAAAGTCTTTGCCGAGGTCGCGCGCATGGCCTATTCCGGCGATTACACGCAGATGGAGGATATTCCATTCCGCATTGTCCCGGGCAGCAGCCCGCTGCACCGCGAGTCTGTGTTTCTCGAACGCGCCATCGCCGGTGAGCGCGTCCGGCTTGCCATGGGGCTTTCGCTCCAGCCGGTGCAGACACGCACGCTTTTGACCGAGGGCATGGATCAGGCGGCCATTGCCGAGCAGTACTATGAGCCGCCGCTGGTCAACATCATTCCGTATGCCTGTCACGCGTGCCCGACCAGACGGTACTGGGTGACAGAGCTTTGTCAGGGCTGTCTTGCCGCCTCGTGTCAGCAGGTCTGCCCAAAGGGCGCAATTAAATTTGTCAACGGCCGCAGCCGCATCACCGAAAGCCAGTGCATCAAGTGCGGCAAGTGCGCCAAGGCGTGTCCGTACCATGCCATTGTGTATCTGGAACGGCCCTGTCAGGCGGCCTGCGGCATGGACGCAATCGGCGTTGATGAATATGGCAAGGCGCAGATCGACTATGACCGCTGCGTTTCCTGCGGCCAGTGTCTGGTCAGCTGTCCGTTTGGCGCAATTGTGGATAAGAGCCAGATCTATCAGGTCATCCGCGCCATGCTTGAGGGCAATGAGGTCATCGCCATTGTTGCCCCGTCGTTTATCGGCCAGTTCGGCAAGGATGTGACGGTTGGAAAATTTGTCGCCGCCATGAAGGAGCTGGGCTTTGCGGGTGTCGAGGAGGTTGCCGTCGGCGCGGATATCTGTGCAATCGAGGAAGCACGCGACTATCTGGAAAAAGTCCCGCAGGAGCAGAAATTTATGGCGACCTCGTGCTGCCCCTCGTGGCGAATGATGGCGCGCCGCCTGTTCCCCGAGCAGTCGGGTAATATTTCCATGACGTATACGCCGATGGTCTACACGGCGCGTCTGGTCAAGCGCGAGCATCCGGACTGCAAGGTCGTATTCGTTGGCCCGTGTGCGGCGAAGAAGCTGGAGGCCATGCAGGACGATATCCGCACAGATGTGGATTTTGTGCTGACATATGAGGAGCTGATGGGGATCTTTGAGGCAAAGGAGATCGACTTTGCCGCCATTCCGGACGGTGAGGAGCTGCGCGGCGGCACCAGTGCAGGACGCGGCTTTGCCGTGGCGGGCGGTGTTGCGGCCGCAGTCGAGCAGCTGATCGAAAAGGAACATCCCGAGGCTGAGATCAAAACACAGCGCGCCGACGGTCTGCGTGAGTGCCGCAAGCTTCTGGCACTGGCCAAGGCGGGAAAGCTGGATGGCTATCTGCTTGAGGGCATGGCGTGCCCGGGCGGCTGTGTCGCGGGCGCAGGTACGGTCATTTCGGCAGATGCGGCGGCCAAGAAGCTGGCGCAGCATATGGCCGAGGCCGAGCACCGGCTTTCAGACGAAAGTGCATACAGCGATCTGGTTGAGATGCTGGATTAAAAAATCGCCGCGCTTTCGCGCGGCGATTTTGCGCCTAAAGGGCGCGGGATTTTTGCGCGCAAAGCGCGCAAGGAACGTTCCGCCCCGCTTTCTTTCCCACGTGGGAAAGGCTCTGCATCAAGAATCCGTAACGCGCTAAAGCGCGAACGGCTTCTAGAAAAGCGCCGCGGCCGGTCGAAAGAAAGGCTGGAACCAAAACGCAAACCAGCGAAG
>CAZPYW010000150.1:0-3956 GCA_964590095.1 uncultured Oscillospiraceae bacterium
GGACGTACCGGCTTCGGTACGTCCGTTTGCTGTGATTTGGTTTCTCGGTGCAAAGCGCAAAAACCGGCGCTCAGTTCATTTCCTCGATGTAATAGACATAGTCCAGCGAGCGCAGCGCGTCGATGATGTCCGTGTGCTTCTTATACTTCTTCAGCTCTGCGCTGTCCACGGTAAAGCAGACGGAAAAAACGCTCAGACCGGAGTTGAGGTACGCGGGATTGGACTCAATATCGTCGATGCGGATTCCAAGGGCGCGAATGGTCGCAACAAAATCGGCAAGATCGCCCTTGCTTTTCAGCTCCAGATGCACCTCAAAGTGATTTGACCGGTCTTTCAGGTGCTTCTCCAGCGCAGGAAGCGCAGACATGCTGCACAGCAGCACAACAAAGATGACCACTGCCGCCGTATAAAGCCCCGCGCCCAGCGCCATGCCGACGATACCACAGCACCACAGACCGGCCGAGGTCGTCAGACCCTTGATCTGATTCTTCGAGCTGAACAGAATGGCATTTGAGCTGACCGTGGACATGCCGATCACGGCGGCGGCAGAAAGCACCGGCAGGGAAACGCCGCTGACCTGCATCAGATACTGGTCGATCAGCATGACGCCCGTTCCGGCCACGCTCATCAGAATAAAGGTGCGAAGGCCGGCCGAGTGGCGCTTACTCGAGCGCTCACAGCCGATCACAGCCGCCAGCAGCATACTCAGTCCCATGCGCAGCAGGACTGTACCAAGGCAAAGCTCCGCGCTCCACGCGCCAAGCAGGGATACGATAAAGTCATTCATCATCTTACTTCCTCCTGAGATAGAAATACCGTCGCTGCGCCTGTGTCTGCGCCAGCTGCTCCTCTGCCGCCTCCAGGAACGCGGCCTCCTCCTCGCTGACGCCCTGCTCCAGATGCGGCAGCGTCTGCTGCACGGCCTGAATGCGCTCGATCAGGAGCTGCACCTCAGACTTGCGTTCGCCTGTCTCAGCCATTTCGGCAACGGGTGCAACGTCTTCAAGCTTTGTAGAGTACGATTTTGACAGATAGAGCGCCAGCTTTGCACAGCCAGGCCCCATCAGCTCATACAAAACGCTTGAGGCCAGAATGATGGTTTGCAGGTCGCTTCCCATCGTGCCGCCCAGCGTTCGCGCGCCCAGCGCCGCAAGGCCGATGGCTACGCCCGCCTGCGGAATCAGCGCCAGACCCAGATACCGCCGCAGCGCCTTTGGCCGTCTGGTCACAAAGCAGCCCAGCCATGCACCGGCATATTTGCCCAGAATGCGAACCAGAAAATAGCTCACGCCGATCACGATCAGCGGCACGCCGTCCAGCGCGCCGGAGGCCGAAAACAGGGCATCCAGCTGGAACGACATGCCCGAGCGGACGAAGAACAACAGCAGAATGGGCGGGCTGAAATAGGCCAGCTGCTTAAACAGCTTGTCGTTTTCTGCGATGTTGGTGTAGACCGTTCCCATCGACATACAGCCGAGCAGCGGCGAAACATCCAGCAGCGCGCACACCCCGCAAAACGCAAACAACAGCGCCACCGAAATAATCAGCTTGTTGTCGGTCGAGCGGCGCGCCGGCATCAAAAGCTTCATCCCAACGCCAAACAGCCCGCCCAGCACCAGCACCGCCAGATTCAGCAGGATGGGCTTTCCAAGCGTCTCAAAGGTAAAGCCGCTGACACCGTCAAGGCTTGCCAGCGCGACGGAGATGGCAACCGAGTAGAGCACCAGTCCCACCACGTCATCCAGCGCCACAACCTGTAGCAGCGTATCGACAAACTCGCCCTTCGCGCCGGTCTGCCGGATGGTCATCATGGTGGAGGCAGGTGCCGTGGCCGAGGCCAGCGCGGCCAGCACAACGGAAAACGCCAGCTCCAGATGCAGGATGAAATATGCCAGAACAAAGACCAGCACCGAGGCCAGCACGGACTCAAAAATCGTGATCCACACCACACGCATCCCGCTGCGGCGCAGAACATCCAGCTTGAAAAATTCGCCGGTGGAGAAGGCGATAAACGCCAGTGCAATATCAGACAGAAAGTCCGTACCGTCGATGATGCGCTGCGGCACCAGATCAAGACAGTACGGCCCAAGCAGAATACCGGCCAGAATGTAGGCCGTGACGTTGGGCAGACGCAGGAGCTTTGTCAGCCGCGTCATGAAAAAACCGCCGAACAGCATCAGTGCAATGGAAATGATCACCGATGCGACCGGCTGCATGGACTGTATGGATTGTTGGATGCTTTGCATCGTGCGCTCCTTTCCGCGTGCCGTGGGACAGGTTGATATCCCAAGAGTATACCGTCTTCCGGCAAAAAAGTCAATAACATTTCATGGATAACGCAGCTTATTGTGCAGTATGCACAACTTCTGTGGGGCGAAGCCGAAATCAAGCACAAACAAACGCGCAGACCCGCCCGAAACCGGCACGTGCGCGGCGAAATTTGTGCAATATGCTTTCCTTTTCCGGCGCACTGTGATAAAATGAACGAAACAGCGACGCGGCGGCACGGCCGCCGGACAAGAACAGATACCAAAGGAGAACGTCATGAAAAATCTTGAGAAATTCAAAACACTGCTACAGCAGGGCGAGGCAGACGCGCTGCTTCTGACCAGTGAGGTCAACCGTTTCTATGCCGCCGAGTACAGCATCTCCGAGGGCGTTGCCCTGGTCTGCCGCGAGAAATCGTATTACTTTACCGACAGCCGCTACATTGAGGTGGCCGAAAACAACCTGCCTGACTTTACCGTCCAGATCGTGGATGCCGCGCATCCCTACACCGCGCGCCTGAACGACGCCATCGCGGCAAACGGCGTGAAGACGCTTGCCTTTGAGGAAAATTATCTGACCTATGCAGAGTTTATGCGCTATCAGACAAAGCTGAACGCCGAGCTCAAGCCGTTACAGCAGAAAATTTCGTCCTTCCGCGCCGTCAAAGAGCCGTGGGAGCTTGACCGGATGCGCATGGCGCAGAAGATCACCGACCAGACCTTTGCCGACATGTGCAAGCTCATCAAGGTGGGCAAGACGGAAAAAGAGCTGGCTGCGGAGCTGGTCTACAGCCTTTCGCGCCACGGCGCAGACGGACTGGCGTTTGAGCCGATCGTTGTCACCGGCGCAAAGACCAGCATGCCGCACGGCGTGCCCGGGGACAACGTTGTACGTGAGGGTGACTTTGTCACCATGGACTTTGGCGCAGCCTATCGCGGCTACTGCTCGGACATGACGCGCACGGTTGCCGTCGGCTCTGTGAGTGAGGAGATGGACAAGGTCTATCACATCGTCCTGCAGGCGCAGGCCGCCGGTCTGGCCGTCACCAAAGCTGGCGTGGCCGGCCGCGACATGGACGGCGCCGCGCGCAAGGTCATCACTGACGCGGGCTATGGCGCATACTTTGGCCACAGCTATGGCCACAGCCTTGGCATTGAAATCCACGAGGCGCCCAACGCCAATCCCTCAAATGACAAGCCCATGCCCGCCGGTGCGGTCTGCTCGGCAGAGCCGGGCATCTACCTGCCCGGGCGCTTCGGCGTTCGCATTGAGGACTCGGTCATCATCACCGAGGACGGCTATGAAAATCTGACCCACAGCCCCAAGGAGCTGATCGTGCTCTAATCCGGAAGCATACAAAAGCGCCGCCAACAGGCGGCGCTTGCGCATGTCAAAAAAGCCTCGCAGAGTTCGCGCCCGCAGGCGCGAATCAAATGAAATCCAAAATTTACGAGGACATGTGCATCGTAAATTTTACTTTACAGCCCGCAAACGTGAATTTTGGCGGCTTTGCCGCCAAAACTTTGCGCTGCAGCGGGCTGCAAATCCTTTGTCAAAAAACGCTGAAAGCGTTTTTTGACAGTCTCAGCGTGCAGCAAAGCAGGTTGCCCCTTCTCACCGTGCAGTCTTTGCGCAAGTGACCCGCGTGCATCGCACGCGGGTCACTTTTTTCATACACGTTTTCCCAT
>CAZPYW010000151.1:0-3921 GCA_964590095.1 uncultured Oscillospiraceae bacterium
ACCCCCGACCTGCTGATTACAAATCAGCTGCTCTACCAACTGAGCTATACCAGCAGCCTGACAGCATGGAGATTATACTAGACACTGCGCGAAAAGTCAACACCTTTCTTTTCTTTTTTTAAAACTTTTTTATCAGCCGCCCGTCAGCGGCGATAAGCCTTGCTGTTTGCGCGTATTTGCGTTATAATTGTACCGATAACCAAAATGTAAGCTGTGACTTGCATTTGCAATCTGCGGAGGGGCGTACATGCTGCCGGAATTATTTCTTGAACGAATGGAAAAGCTGCTTGGCAGTGAATTTGACGCCTTCCTCGGCGCGTATGAGCGGCCGCGCAATGTTGGCCTGCGGCGCAACCCGCTGAAGGCACAGTCCGTGCAGCTTCCGGCGGCGTTTGGCCTGTCGCCGGTGGCATGGGCAGAAAACGGATATTACTATGACGCAGACGCGCGCCCCGGGCTCAGCCCGCTGCATGAGGCGGGGGCGTATTATTTGCAGGAGCCCAGCGCCATGGCGCCGGCTGCGCTTCTGGATGCGCAGCCGGATGAGCATGTGCTTGATCTGTGCGCTGCGCCCGGCGGGAAGAGCACACAGCTTGCCGCTGCCATGCGGGGCAGGGGACTTTTGGTCTGCAATGAGATCAACCCCAAGCGTGCAAAGATCCTCTCGTCCAATATCGAGCGCATGGGGATTGCAAACGCGCTGGTGCTCAATGAGCATCCGCAGCGGCTGGAGGCGCGCTTTGCCGGATATTTTGACCGCGTGCTGGTCGATGCGCCCTGCTCGGGCGAGGGCATGTTCCGCAAGGAGGAGGCTGCGGTGAGCGACTGGTCACCGCAGACGGTGGACATGTGCGCCGCGCGCCAGCTTGAGATTCTGCACAGCGCGGCCGCTATGCTGCGTGCGGGCGGACGACTGGTCTACTCCACGTGTACCTTTGCCCCACAGGAAAATGAGGGGACGATCAGCGCGTTTTTGCATACGCATCCCGAGTTTTACATTGAAAAGCTTGACGCGCCGTGGTTTTCTGCCGGACGCCCCGACTGGGTGGAAAGCCCCGCCGAGGGGCTGGAGCATACGTTCCGGCTCTGGCCGCACCGGCTGCGCGGCGAGGGACACTATGCCGCCGTTTTGCGAAAGCATGGCGCGGCTGCGCGAGCAGCGCTCCGACCGGAGTCTGCTGCACCCATGCCGAAAGAGGTGACGCGCTTTTGCGCCGAGACGGGCGCGGCGCTGCCGGAGGGAAAACCGGTTCTCTTTGGCGATACCGTCTATCTGGCGCCGGAAAACCTGCCCGAGCTGAAGGGGCTGCGCGTTCTGCGCGCGGGACTGGCGCTTGGTACGCTGCGCAAGGGGCGGCTTGAGCCGGCGCACGCGTGGGCACTCTGGCTGCGCGAGGCGAAAAGCATGTGCAGCTTCCCCGCCGAAAGCGACGCGCTGCGCCGCTTTATGGCCGGTGAGACGCTGAACGGCGCACAGCGCGGCTGGACGCTGGTCTGCTGTGAGGGGCTGACGCTTGGCTGGGCCAAGGGCGACGGCACGACGCTGAAAAATCACTATCCAAAGGCGCTGCGGCGCCCACTGTAAATAACAGGAGGAACAGCCATGGAATCGGAAAAAAGAACGGTCCTGATCGTTGAGGACGAGCGGGCGATCGTAGAAATCCTGAAATTCAATCTGATGCGCGAGGGCTATGCCACGCTTGAGGCGCTTGACGGTGAGAGCGGTCTGGCGCTGGCGCGGGAGGCAGACCCTGATCTGATTTTGCTGGATGTGATGCTGCCGAAAATGAACGGCTTTGACATCTGCGCGGCGCTGCGCGCCGAGGGACGCGTCACGCCCATCATTATGCTGACTGCGCGCGAGGAGGAGACGGACAAGGTGCTTGGCCTTGAGGCCGGTGCAGATGACTATGTCACCAAGCCGTTTTCCATGCGTGAGCTGATGGCGCGCGTCAAGGCCAATATCCGCCGGCGTGAGTTTGCAAGCGTCAACCGTCCGGTGGGCGAAATTTTGCAGGCCGGCGGGCTGCGGCTGAACGTTGCGTCGTTTACGGTGACCAAAAACGATCAGCCGGTTGAGCTGACGCAGAAGGAATACGATCTGCTGCTGCATCTGATGCGCCAGCGCGGCAAGGTCTTCACGCGGGAGGATCTGATGCAGAAGGTCTGGAACTATGACTATTTCGGCGATATGCGCACCGTGGATGTGACGATTCGCCGCCTGCGTGAGAAGATCGAGGACGACCCGGGCAAGCCCGAGTATATCATGACGCGCCGCGGCGCGGGCTACTACTTCGCGGAATAACCATCCTGCACGAGAGGAGAGAGGACGATGCGTTCCTTACGCACCAAGCTGGTCATGATCCTGGTGATCCTGATCCTGGCACTGATGACGGTGATCGGGACATTCCTGATCAACGGCGTCGGCAGCTTTTATATCTCAGAATTCTATGTGCAGATGGGGCAGACGTTTTCGCCCGATTTCATCGCCCAGCTGCAGCAGCTTCCGGCACAGACCGAGGACGCACCGGCCGAGCTGAAAGAGGTTTTGATGGCACAGGCAGGGCTTGGCATCGACATTTCCAACCGGAATGTCTACATCCTTGACCCGACCGGACAGGTGCTGGCCAGCTCAAATCAGGAGACGTCTGTCCATATGACGGGAAACCTGCTGACGGCCATGAACGGCGAGATCGGCCAGGAAAGCTCGATCGCAAACAGCTATATGGATCTGGCTGTGCCGATTGCGGCTGAAAACGGCAGCTATATTGTCTATGTGCTCGACCAGAAGGCCACGGTGGACGCGCTGACCAGTGAGGTGCTGGGAATCATTCTGCGCGCGCTGCTGCTGGGACTGGTCATCAGTGTGGTGCTGTCCTTCCTGCTGGCGCAGATTCTGATCACGCCGCTGCGCGCGTTGACGACCGGCACGCGGCAGGTTGCCGCGGGCGATTTTTCCCAGAAGCTTGAGGTCACCAGCCGTGATGAGATCGGCGTTCTGACGCGGAACTTCAACTACATGTCTCAGGTTTTGCAGGATACGCTGTCCGAGGTGGAAAATGAGCGCAATAAGCTTTCCACGCTCTTTCTGCACATGACCGACGGCGTTGTCGCCTTTTCTGCCGCGGGGACTGTCATCCACTTTAACCCCGCCGCCACGCGGATGCTGGGCAGAAGCATCGACCCGACAACGAGCTTTGAAGAGCTTTTTTCCAGCGAGGCTGATTTTGAACAGCTGCTGGGACTGAAGCGGCCGGAGTATCTTGAGGCGCAGAAGACGGCGGGCGACCGTGAGCTTGAGCTGTTTATGGCGCCGTATTCTGCCGACCAGATGGCCGCCGGTGCGATGGTCGTCATCCACGACGTCACGCAGCAGCGCAAGATGGAGGCCAGCAAGCGCGAATTTGTTGCAAACGTGTCGCATGAGCTGCGCACGCCGCTGACCAATATCAAGTCCTATGCCGAGACCATTGTATCTGCGGGCGATGAGCTGCCGCAGGAGCTGCATAACAGCTTTATGGGCGTTATCATCAATGAGGCCGACCGCATGACGCGCATCGTACAGGATCTGCTGACGCTGAGCAAGATCGACTATGGCAAGATGGAGATGAACATCTCGCGCTTCTCCTTTGCGCGCGCAGTGCAAAATGTCTATGAGGCCGTTGCACTGAACGCGGAAAGCCACGGCCACACGCTGACATTTGCATGTGAAGAAAACCTGCCGGATGTGGACGGCGACCGTGAGCGCGTGGAGCAGGTGGTCATGAACATCGTCTCAAACGCCATTAAATATACGCCAGACGGCGGCAAAATCGAGATCGTCGCCGGACGCAGCGGGAAAAACGTCTTTGTCCGCGTGTCCGACAACGGCATTGGTATCCCTGAAAAGGATCTGCCGCGCCTGTTTGAGCGCTTCTACCG
>CAZPYW010000152.1:0-3909 GCA_964590095.1 uncultured Oscillospiraceae bacterium
CAGACAACCGAAGAGATGTATATAAAAGAAAGCGAAGCAGAAACGCAGGACGTTTGAACCGGCAAAATCGGGATACAATTTCTGCAAACATATTTGTGGAGGTATCCGGATGCGGGTAAAAGACTGCATGACAAAACAGGTGATCACGGTCGGCGGCAGCGAGCCGGTGTCGGTGGCTGCGCGGCTGATGGCGCGGCACAACGTGGGGATGCTCCCCGTGCGCAGCGCGCAGGGCGGGCTGGACGGCATCGTGACCGACCGCGATATTCTGGTGCGCTGTGTGGCGGCGGACAAAAGCCCCCGCGCGCTGCGCGTGCGCGAGGTGATGAGCGGGCATGTGGTCGCCGCTGCGCCGGAAACGGACGCGGGCGAGGCCGCGCGCATGATGGCGCGCGAGCAGGTACGTCGTCTGCCGGTCGTCGCGCAGGGGACGCTGGTGGGGATGGTGACGCTGGCCGATCTCTGCCGCAGGCCGGACTATGCCATGGAGGCGGCAGAGGCGCTGGAGCAGATTTGTGCCGGTGTGCGGCGGCTGGACAGCGATGTGGAGGATTTTTGACTTTCCAGCCGGAAAGCGGCGAGGTTTTCACAAAAAACAGCGCGAAAAACGGAAAAAACATTTGACAAATGATAGCCCCACTGCTATAATCAATAGGCCGCGTTGAAGAGGCTGAAGCTGAGGTGTGCCCTCACGCCTCCAGAGCGAGACTACAAAAAAGGTAGGTGCAAATGAAATGCAGGCTATTATCGTTACCGGTGGTAAGCAGTACAACGTCAAAGAGGGCGATGTGATCTACATCGAAAAGCTCGAGGCTGCGGCTGAGGAAACCGTGACTTTCGATCAGGTGCTGGCAGTTGTCGACGGTGCAAACTCCACCTTCGGCGCTCCGACGGTCGCAGGCGCGTCCGTGCAGGCAAAGGTTCTGAAGAATGGTAAGGGCAAGAAGATCCGTGTCTTCAAGTACCGTCCCAAGAAGGACTCCAAGAGCCTCAAGGGTCACAGACAGCCTTACACCAAGGTTCAGATTGAAAAGATCGCACTGTAAGGTATGACCAGAGTCGAATTTTTCAATCAGGAGGGCAGAATCACCGGATTCTGCTGCGCCGGCCACAGCGGCTATGCCGAGGCAGGCAGCGACATTGTGTGCGCCGCCATCTCCACCGCCGTTACGTTTGCCGAGGCTGCGATCAACGACTGCCTGGGCGAACACGCCAAAGTCAGGACAGATGAGGCCGAGGGCCGCATTACCCTGACGCTTCCCGCAAAGTGCGAGGAGGAAGAAGCCGTGCAGGCCGTTCTGGCCGCCATGATGCTGACACTCTGCCACTGGCGGGATGAGTATCCTGATCACATTGAAGTCATGGAGGTGTAACAACATGCTGAATATTAGCTTACAGTTCTTCGCGCATAAGAAGGGCGGCGGCTCCACCAAGAACGGCCGTGATTCCGAGTCCAAGCGTCTGGGCGCGAAACGTGCTGACGGTCAGTTCGTTCTGGCCGGCAACATTCTGGTTCGTCAGAGAGGCACCCATATCCATCCGGGCAACAACGTCGGTATCGGCAAGGATGACACCCTGTTCGCCAAGATCGACGGCCATGTCAAGTTTGAGCGCATGGGCAAGGATCGCAAGATGTGCTCTGTCTACGCTGCCGAGCAGTAATTGGTTGTGAAAACCCCGAACGAGCCTCGTTCGGGGTTTTTTCGCAGAAGGGCGGAGGTTGGAATGCAACAGGATGCACAAACCCAAATCAAAACGCAGCGGCTGCTGCTAAAGCACATCACGCTTGCGGATGCGCCCGCTGTTTTTGTCTGGACAAGTGACCCTGCGGTCAATCGGTTTATGGCTTACGCACTGCACAGGGACGTGCAGGAAACCGAGGCGTGGATCGCCTCCATTGCGGACGAGCCGTTTGAGTTTGGCTTTTACCGCGCGGCAGACGGCGTGCTGATTGGGACCGGCGGCGTGGGGGAAAATGCAGACGGCGTGCATGAGCTGGGGTATAATCTGCGGCGCGACGCGTGGGGACAGGGCTATGCAACCGAGGCCGCGCAGGCGATGCTTGCATGGGCATATCGCGTCCACGGAATACGCGATTTTACCGCACGGCACGCAAAAGAAAACACGGCATCCGGAAACGTGATCCGCAAGTGCGGCTTTCAGCTGACCGGATACGGGCAGTATGAAAAACTGGATCACAGTGAAACATTTGACACGGCGATCTATACGCTTCATCTGAAAGGGGACGAGGCATATGTTTGTAGATAAGGTTAAAATTTATGTCAAGGCCGGCAACGGCGGCAACGGCGCCATTGCGTTCCACCGCGAAAAATATGTCGCGGCAGGCGGCCCCGATGGCGGCGACGGCGGCAACGGCGGCTCGATCGTGCTGCGTGTGGACGACAATCTGTCCACACTGATGGATTTCCGCTATCAGCGCAAGTATACCGCCCCCAACGGCGAGGACGGCCGCGGTGCGCGCTGCAAGGGCAAGCGCGGGCAGGATCGCATCATCAAGGTGCCGCGCGGCACGGTCGTGCGCGATGCAGAAACGAATGAGGTCATCAAGGACATGTCTGACAGCGAGGACTTCGTCCTCTGCCGCGGCGGCCGCGGCGGCTGGGGCAACCAGCACTTTGCAACGCCGACGCGTCAGGTGCCGCGCTTTGCCAAGGCGGGTCTGCCTGGTGAGGAGCATGAGGTCATTCTGGAGCTGAAGCTTCTGGCTGACGTGGGTCTGGTCGGCTTCCCGAACGTGGGCAAATCGACGCTGCTTTCGGTCACGTCGAACGCACATCCCAAAATTGCGAACTACCACTTTACCACGCTCTATCCCAATCTGGGCGTGATCTACGTGGATGACGGCGTCTCGTTTGTCATGGCCGACATCCCAGGCATCATTGAGGGCGCTGCCGAGGGCGCAGGGCTTGGACACGATTTCCTGCGGCATATCGACCGCTGCCGTCTGCTTGTCCACATTGTGGACGTGTCGGGCTGTGAGGATCGTGACCCGATTGAGGATTTTATCAAGATCAACGAAGAGCTGAAACAGTATTCTGCCGAGCTTGCGGCGCGGCCGATGCTGGTTGCGGCGAACAAGACCGATCTGATCCCCGACGGAAGTGACAATCTTGAGCGCCTGCGCGCCTATGTCACCGAGCAGGGCTATGAATTCTACGAAATCTCGGCTGCCACGACGGCAGGAACGAAAAATCTGATGCGCGTAATCGCGGGCAAGCTGGCACAGCTGCCGCCGGTGATCTATTATGAGCCGGAGTATGTCAAGCCGCTGGCCGAGGCGGGCGACGCAGAGGAGCTGCAAATCGTCCAGCATGAGGATCTGTGGGAGGTATCCGGCCCGTGGATCATGAAGCTGCTGAACGACATCAACTTTGCCGACTATGAGTCGCGCATGTACTTTGACCGTCAGCTGCGCAAGAGCGGCCTGTTTGAGCGGCTGGAACAGCTGGGCATTCAGGACGGCGATACGGTCAGCATCTACGATTTTGAATTTGAATACACCAGATAAGCGTTGCGCGCCGTGCGGCTGTTCCGCGCGGCGCGTTTTCTGTCCTTCGACAGGTAACGATGGAGAGACGAAAACGTCGGATAAAAGCAAAAGCTCCACAGCGTCAGGCTGTGGAGCTTTGCTTGTGAAAGAAAAAGAGAAGAGAAAAGAAAAAGAGAGGAAATTGAATTCCTGCTTATAAAATAAGCCGGATTCATGTCAGAATTGTGAACGAAAGCAGAACGAATTGTAAACAGTGAAAAAGGGTCCGACCATCCGGCCGGACCCTTTGATCGCGCGGTACATGGCACCCGTGTGCGATGCACGGCTGCCGTGTGCAGCACGATCGTTACTTCATGGAGCGCTCGTAGGCCTCGATCATCTTCTTGAACGTGTGACCC
>CAZPYW010000153.1:0-3891 GCA_964590095.1 uncultured Oscillospiraceae bacterium
GCAATTGGAATCCCGACGGGCGCTTTTTGGTTGACAAACGGCGGGCAAAGGACTAAAATTGAGGGTGGATGTGCTTGCGGGTATCGCCGCTGCATCCGACCTGAATCACAAAGGAGGGAACCGAATGGACGCAGGAAGTAGTAACGGCACATCTGCAGGCCGAAGTTACGGCGGAATCGAGGCGCCCTTGTGCGTGCCATTCGCCCACTGCTGATTTGCCTGTGACGTGTCTTACTTCCTAATGGGGGCTGCGGCTGCGCTGCCTCTGGCCGGTTGGCCATATCACGATTTTAGGAGGAAAGGGCATGGCAGAATTACAATTCTCTCTGCAAAATACGCTTCTCAGGCTTCTGGATGAGAAGCGCTATCTGTCGCTGCGGGATCTGTTCAACACGATGAATCCCGCCGACATCGCCACCGTGTTTGAGGACATCGGTGAATCGCGGCTGCCGCTTCTGTTCCGGCTTTTGCCGAAGGAGCTGGCGGCAGAAACCTTTGTTGAAATGCAGACCGAGCTGCAGGAGCTTTTGATCCGCGGCTTTTCGGACTCTGAGCTGAAGGAGGTCATTGACGAGCTGTACGTCGACGACGCGGTCGACATCGTTGAGGAGATGCCGGCAAATGTCGTTCAGCGTATTCTGACGCAGGCTGAGCCGGAAATGCGCAAGCAGATCAATGAGCTGCTGCGCTATCCCGAGGATTCAGCCGGTTCGCTGATGACAACGGAGTATGTCTCGCTCCGTCCCAATATGACGGTCGAGGAGGCCATTTTGCGCATTCGCCGTACCGGCATTGACAAGGAGACCATCTACACCTGCTATGTGACGCGCGGACATAAGCTGATCGGTCTGGTGACGGTCAAGGATCTGCTGCTCTGTGACGATGATGCGTCCACGATCGAGTCGATCATGCAGGAGCATGTGATCTCGGTCGGCACGCTGGACGATCAGGAACAGGTCGCACAGATGTTTGCCAAGTATAACTTCCTTGCGCTGCCGGTTGTGGACACCGAAAACCGGATGGTCGGTATCATCACCTTTGACGACGCGATGGACGTCATGCAGGACGAGACGACCGAGGATATGGAAAAGATGGCGGCTATGCTTCCGTCTGAGCATCCGTATATGCGTTCGTCTGCGCTTGAGATCTCGAAAAACAGAATTCCGTGGCTGCTGCTTCTGATGATCTCGGCCACGCTGACCGGTCTGGTCATCTCAAAATTTGAAAACGCACTGGGCGTTTTGCCGTGTCTGACGGCCTTTATTCCCATGCTGATGGACACGGGCGGCAACGCCGGTTCACAGGCCAGCGTCACCATCATCCGCGGCATCGGCCTGGGTGAGATCGAGTTCCGTGATCTGCTCCGGATCATCTGGAAGGAAATCCGCGTGGCGGTGCTCTGCGGCGTCTGTCTGGCGGTCGCGTGCTTTGCCAAGGTCATGCTGGTCGACCATCTGCTGATGCAGAATGACAGCGTCAGCGTTACGGTTGCCGCCGTTGTCTGCGCCTCGCTTGCGCTGACCGTATTTATCGCAAAGCTGGTCGGTTGTACGCTGCCGCTGGTTGCCAAGCAGCTGGGCTTTGACCCCGCGGTGATGGCCTCACCGCTGATCACCACGATCGTGGACTTCTTGTCCCTGCTGATCTACTTCAGCATTGCCATGGCGCTGCTGCCCATATGATGCGCACGGCAGACGAAAAAACGCCGCCCGTTTCCCGATTATCGCGGGAGCTGGGTATGATAGAAACAGGGTCACAGTGAACGGCTGTGACCCTGTTTGTGTCTTCCGATAGAATAAAATGACGGGAGCGGCGCTGGCCGCTCCCGTTTTCTGCGTACTGGGGACTCAGATGCTGTTTTCCGAGAGCCACTTCGAAATGGCGGTGCCGACCTCATGGATACAGCCGGCCTCATACGGCACGCGCAGCTGCGAGTCGTGGCAGAGCTGCTCAAAGGTCTTGGTGCCGCCCGCGTCAACAAAGCGCAGATAGCGCTCCCAGGCATCCTTGCGGTCGTGCATCGACGCGATCCAGAACTGGAACGCCACGGTCTGCGCCATGCAATAGTCGATGTAGTACAGCGGGTGCAGATAGATGTGCAGCTGACGCTGCCAGCCTGCGCCGCGGCTGTAGAACGGAAGGTTGTCAAAATCGACCCAGGGACGGTACTTTTCCTCAAGCCGCAGCCAGGTCTGGTTGCGCTCGTCCGGCGTCATGTCCTCATTTTCATACATCAGATGCTGGAATTCATCCACCATGCAGCCGTAGGGGACAAACATCAGACTGTCGGCGCAGTGATAATAGGCATATTTTTCGGTCTGTGCGCCGAAGAAATACTTATGATAGTCCTGCGTCAAGAATTCCATCGACATCGAGTGGCACTCACACGACTCCATGTTCGGAGATTGCAGCAGCATGGGATAATGGTGCTTGTACGCGCGGAAATCGGCAAAGGCGTGTCCGGCCTCATGCGTCAGAACGTCTACGTCGCCCGCTGTTGCGTTGAAGTTTGAGAAGATAAAGGGCACATGGTAATCCGGCAGACCGGTGCAGTAGCCGCCGGGCGCCTTGCCCTCTTTGGACAGAACGTCAAACAGCTCGCCCTCAAACATCGCGTCGATGAACTCGGCGGTTTCGGGGCTGAGCTCATGGTACATGCGCTTGCCGGCGGCCAGAATCTCCTCGGGCGTACCCTCGGGTGCGGCGTTGCCGTCGGGGAACATGACGGTGTCGTCATAGTAATAGAGCTTTTCTACGCCGATGCGCTTTTCCTGTGCCTTTTTGACCTCGGCCACGATGGGCGTCATGTCGCTTGCGATCTGGTCGCGGAAGGCGCGAACCTGTTCAGGGCCATAGCAGTTGCGGCCAAGGCGGTCATAGCCCAGCTGGATGTAATTCTTGTGGCCGAGCTTGCGTCCCTGTGCATTGCGGCAGCGGACAAGCCTGGTGTACAGCTCATCCAGCTCCTCGCGGTTTGCATCAAAGAATCTGCCCTCTGCCTCATAGGCGCGGCGGCGCACGTCGCGGTCGGGGCTGAGCTTATACGGCCCCAGCTTGGGCAGCGGCATCTTCTGGCCGTCAAATTCGACCACGGCTGCGGCGTACAGCTTCTGATACTGTGAGGCCAGCTTGTTTTCCTCCTGCATCAGCTCGGTGATCTCGGGCGAGAACGACCGGACGGCAATCTCAAGATTGGTAAACATCAGCTTGCCATAGTGCGCTTCCAGCTCGGGACGGAACTTGGAGTGCAGCATGGCAAGGCTGACCGACTGCGAGATCTCCTGCAAAAGCGGCATGGATTCATCGGCAAAGTCATTTTCCGCGTCATAGAACGCGTCGCGCGTGTCTACGCTGTGGCGGATGTAGGCAATAGTGAGCATGGTCTGCACGGATGAAAACAGCTTTTCATATGCATCATACGCCGCGATCTGCTCCTGTGCGCTTGTGGCGGACTCGATCTGGCTGCGCAGACGCGCGCCGGCTGCCTGCACCTCGGGGATGGACGGGCGTGTATAGGGCATTTCTGAGAACTTGATCATGGTAGCCTCCTGAAAAGATATTGATGGGGGAGTCGGAGAGACGAAAACAGCGGACGGACAGACTCCGGCAGGGGACGCCGCCGCGCGCTTATGACAGATAGGTCTTTTGCAGCGTGCGCACCATGTCGGTGTAGCGCGCCTTGCACGACTCGTTGCGTCCGGCCAGAATATCGGCATAGCACGCGTCAAGATAGGTCGTGCGGATGGCGTCATACTGCTTTGCGCTGTCGCTGCAAAGGTTGATGCAGGTGACAATGCCGGGGGCGATGTTGTAGTACTCGTCGATCAGCGCCGCGCCGTCGGGGCAGCTGCGCAGATAGCCGTCGCGGAACGCGCGGAACGCCGTCAGCTC
>CAZPYW010000154.1:0-3873 GCA_964590095.1 uncultured Oscillospiraceae bacterium
TCGGCTTTCGCGCTTTTTTGTACGGTTATTCGTCCTTTGGCTCCTGCGGCGCGCTTGCGGCGCTGCGCGCGGCCTGCTGCGCGGCAGCCTTTTTGGCCTTGCGTCTGCGGCGCAGCTTGACCGCTGTGATTACAACAGCCGCTGCGATCACTGCAAACAGGATCAGCCCCGGCAGTGCATAGGCAAGATCAAGAATCAGATACTTGATGTCGCTGGTGAAGCTGTGCCAGCCGTTTTTCAGCGAGTTTGCCAGCTTTTCACCGAACGTGCGCTTAACCGGCACGCTGGGCGTGTACTTTTCCACCTCGTTCAGCGAAATGCTGATGCTGGAATAGCCGATCTGCATATCCAGATTGCGCAGTGTGCGCTCGATCGACTCAAGCTCATACCGCACATCGGCCAGACGCTCTTCCAGTGCGATCAGACTTTCTACATCCTCGGATTTTTCCAGCATGCTCAGCAGCCGCTCCTCCTGCGTGCGCAGCGAGGAAAGACGCGCCTCGTTGTCGGTATAGCGCGAGGTCACATTCTCGGCGTAGCGGCTGGAATTGAGAACATTTCCAAGCGAGCCGGTCATGGACAGGAAATCCTCAAATTTTTCTGCCGGAATGCGGACGGTGTAATACGCATAGCGGTCAACGATGCGCGTTGTGCCGTCGGACTCGTAGGTGACGTTGCCAGAGGTGTCTGAGCTTTCCACAAAGCCGCCGAAATCACGGACGCTTCGCTCAAGCGCGCGAACCGACTGGTCAAATTCGGTCGTCTGGATGCTGAGATCGGCAGAGTAGATGATCTTGTCTGCAAGGGCGGCCGTGTCGGAAACGCCTGTGCCGCTGATGCTCTCGGCGCCATCGCCGCTGTCATAGCCGGCAGTTGTCAGCTCGAATTCTTCCTCGGCTATCTCTGCCTCCTCGGCATTGACGTCTTCCATTATCGGCGCTCCGGCCACGCTCTCAGTCGGCGCAGCATCGGCTGCGGCCGTGTCATAGGCCGCCGCTTCCACGGGTGCTGCACTCTTGGCGCCGCAGCCAGCCAGCATACCCGCCACAAGCAGGCATGCCAGCAGCAGGGCAAGAATTTTGCTTCGTTTCATCATTTGTTTCCCCTTTCGTATGTCGTGTTTGGGTCTTCAACTGTAATGACGACTTTTTTCGTCGGTTCTTTCAGAAATTTTTCAAAAGATGAAAAAATTATCCCATCACCTGTACCGTGGTGGCCGAAACCTCATAGGCGGTGCGTTTTTCATTTCCCTCGGGGAGCGCCTTGACATAGTCGCGGCTTTGCATCCGGCCGGACAGCGTCAGCTGCGCGCCGACGGGCAGATCGGCGCATTCCTGCGCCATGCGCCCCCAGAGAATACAGGGAATGTAGTCCGTTCTGTGATACGGGCGGTTGACGGCCAGCATGATATCACAGATCTCACGCCCAAGCGGCGTGCGGCGATAGACCGGCTCTTTACAGATCGCACCGGTCAGCGATACCGCATTTTCCGGCGCGTCGTCCACCGTTGTCATCGTGGCGGCGTAGACCGAGATGATCAGGCGTCTGCCTGTGGCCGCGCGGCTGTTAAAGGAGCGGATCTGTCCCGTTACTGCCACGCGGCAGCCGCAGAACAGCTCGGCGCTGTATAAAACGTCCTCTGCTACCATTACCGGCAGCACGTCCGTTGTGCCGGACAGGCGCGCGACTGCAAGCGAAAAGCGGTAAAACCGCCGTCCGTGGTTCTCGTGCGAAAGCTCGGGCAAACCGACAAGCTCGCCGCACAGGGTAATATGATTGGCCGTATATTCCATGTTCCCACCTCATTTAGTTCGTATGGCAAACTATATGAGGCGGCGATTCGGAATAGTACAGGCTCAGCCGCGGCGCGGCCGCTGCTTTGCCGCCGGTTTTTTCGCGGATGCAGACTGGCGATTTTGCGAATGGGGCTTTGTGTGCGCGGACCTTGCCGGCTGCGTGCCGTGCTGTCTGGATGCGGGGGCTTTTGCCGGTGCGGCAGACGGTTCAGGCTTTGCGCCGCCTTTTCGGCTTTGCGCTGCGCTCTTTTCTGCCTTGGGCGGGTAGGGGCGGATGAGACATGCCGGAGAAAAACCGATCAGATCCGTGCGTCCGGCCTTGACCAGCGCCTCCTTGACCAGCGCATAGTTTTGCGGCTGGCGGTACTGCATCAGCGCCCGCTGCATGGCCTTTTCGTGCGGATTCTTCGGGACGTAGACCGGCTCCATCGTGCGCGGGTCAAGGCCGGTGTAGTACATGACGGTCGAGAGCGTGGAGGGCGTGGGGTAAAAATCCTGTACCTGCTCCGGTTCGTGTCGGGTGTCGCGCAGATACTCCGCCAGCTCGACTGCGTCGCGCAGTGTACAGCCCGGGTGCGAGGACATCAGATACGGCACAACGTACTGCTTCATGCGCTCCTGTTCATTGATCGTCTTATATTTTTCCAGGAATTGCAGATAGACGGCGTGGCGCGGCTTTCCCATCTTGTCCAGCACGTGATCGGAAACGTGTTCGGGCGCGACCTTGAGCTGGCCGGAGATGTGGTGGCGCACCAGCTCGCGGAAGAAGGTGTCAGAGCGGTCGGCCATCAGATAGTCAAAGCGGATGCCGCTTCGGATAAAGACCTTTTTGACATTTGGGAGCTTACGCAGCTTGCGCAGGAGCGAAACATAGTCGCTGTGGTCTGCGATCATGTTTTTGCAGGGGGTGGGGAAGAGACACTGGCGGTTTGGACATGCGCCCTTCGTCAGCTGCTTTTTGCACGCGGGCTGACGGAAGTTTGCCGTCGGACCGCCCACGTCGTGGATGTAGCCCTTGAAGTCCTGATCGTGCGTCATTGCCTCTGCCTCGCGCAGAAGCGACTCATGGCTGCGCGTTTGGATGATGCGTCCCTGGTGGAAGGTCAGCGCGCAGAAGCTGCACGCGCCAAAGCAGCCGCGGTTTGAGGCCAGACTGAACTTGACCTCGCGGATGGCGGGGACACCGCCCAGCTTTTCATAGGACGGATGATAGGTTCTGCAATAGGGCAGGTCATAGACTGCGTCCATCTCCTGCTGTGAAAGCGGCTTTTGCGGCGGGTTCTGGACGACAAATTCCTGTTCGCCGTATGGCTCAAGCAGGCGTCTGGCAGAAAAGGGATCGGTGTTGCAGTATTGCAGATAGAAGCTTTCTGCATACTTGCGCGGGTCGCGCAGCAGACTTTGGTAGTCCGGCAGCCGCAGATAATCCAGATTTTCATCCGGTTTTTTTACGCGGAAGGCCGTGCCGTCAAGATAGGTGATGTCGTGGATGTCCATGCCGTCGTTCAGTGCGTCGGCAAGCTCTACAATGCTGCGCTCACCCATGCCGTACAGCAGCAGATCGGCCTGTGCATCCAGCAGGATCGAGCGCTTGAGCTTATCAGACCAGTAGTCATAGTGCGCAAGGCGGCGCAGACTGGCCTCGATACCGCCGATGATAATGGGCACATCCCGATAGCTTCTGCGGATGAGGTTACAGTAGACCGTGACGGCGTAGTCCGGACGCTTTCCCATTACGCCGCCCGGGGTAAATGCGTCAGTCTGGCGGTGCTTTTTGGACACGGCGTAGTGATTGACCATCGAGTCCATGTTGCCGCCCGAGACCAGAAAGCCCAGCCGTGGCCGCCCGAGGGCGCAGATGGACTCTGGCTTTTTCCAGTCCGGCTGTGAGAGAATGCCGACCTTATACCCCGCATGCTCCAGCACGCGCGAGATGATCGCGTGGCCGAACGAGGGGTGATCGACATAGGCATCGCCGATGATGTAGACAAAGTCGCACTGCTCCCATCCACGCGCGCGCATATCTGATTGGCTGATGGGCAAAAACTGTGCCATGGTGCGTTCTCCACTTCTTTTT
>CAZPYW010000155.1:0-3839 GCA_964590095.1 uncultured Oscillospiraceae bacterium
CGCTTGACCTCAAGACCGGCGATCTTGCCGGCATCCTTGGTGGCCTGACGCTGGGCGTCGTTGAAGTACGCGGGAACGGTGATGACAGCCTCAGAGACCGTGCCGCCCAGATAAGCCTCTGCATCAGCCTTCAGCTTCTGCAGAATCATGGCCGAAATTTCCTGCGGGGTGTACTTCTTGCCGTCGATGTCTACCTTATAGTCGGTGCCCATGTGGCGCTTGATCGAGGCGATGGTGCGCTCGTGGTTGGTAACAGCCTGACGCTTGGCGACCTGGCCGACCATACGCTCGCCGGTCTTGGAGAATGCCACAACGGACGGGGTGGTGCGATTGCCCTCGGCATTCGCGATCACGACGGGCTCGCCGCCTTCCATAACGGCAACACAGCTGTTGGTTGTACCAAGGTCAATACCGATAATCTTACTCATAATGATTTCCTCCTATATCTGCATGTGATTCGTATACGTTTTAATATGTGAAAATTTCAGAAACTCAGTTTGCAACGCGAACCATCGCAAACCGAATGACCTTCTCACCCACGATGAAGCCCTTCTGGAAGACCTCTGCGATGACGTTCTCGCCCAGACTCTCATCCTCACAGTGCATCACTGCGTTGTGGAGCGTCGGGTCAAAGCTCTCACCCACCGCGCCATAGGCCTTGACGCCCAGCTTTTCCATGACGCCGACCAGCTGGTTCATCGTCATCTCGACGCCCTTTTTATAGGCCTCATCCGCCGTTTCCTGCGCCAGCGCCCGCTCAAGATTGTCATACACCGGCAGGAACTTTCCAACCGTCTCCGACCGGATCTCGGTATAGAGATTATCCTTCTCGCGCTGGCTGCGCTTGCGGAAATTATCATACTCGGCTGCCAGCCGCAGATAATTGTCATGCTCCTGTGCAAGTGCCTGTCTGCTCTTTTCCAGCTCGCTCTGCGCGGCATCCGCGGTCTGCGTCTGCTGCTCCTCCGGTGCGGCAGCCTCTGCCGCCTCCTGCTCAGCGCTCTGCGCGGCAGTTGCCTCTTTTGTTTCCTCTGCGGCCTGTTCTGCCGCTTTCTTCTGATCGCTCATGTTTTATCATCCTACCTTTGGGGTTCATTTTTCGTTTCAGGCGCATCTGCCGGCGCGGGCAGCTGCTGGTTCTTCGAGAACATTTTACCCAGATTCTCGGCAAAATAGCTCAGCCGTGCGGTGATCTGCGCGTAATCCATGCGCGTCGGGCCGACCACCCCGATCATACCCTGCATACCGTCGCCGATGTCAAACTTTGTGACCACAACGCTGCTGTCACGCAGCTCATGCGCTACATTTTCCGCGCCGACCAGAATCTGTGTCTTCCCTGCCGTGTTTAGTGTGGCAGGCAGATTGGAGATGACCTCCTCATCCAGTGTGGACAAAATCTCCTGTGCCTTGTCCACATCGCGGTACTCCGGCTGGTTCAAAAGCCGTGCCTGACCGGTCATGTAGACCTCGCTGTGCTGCTCACGCAGCAGCTGCATCGTAAAGTCCAGCACCACCGGCACCAGCGACGCGGCAGCTCCCGCCGAACGGCTCACGCGGGAAAGCAGCTCCGGCGTGATGCTCTCTGCATCAAGCTCGGTCAGACTGGCGTTGAGCACAGCGGCCAGCAGCCGCAGATCCTGCTCACTCACCGCAAGCGGCAGCTGGATCAGCTTGTTCCGCACCTGATTGCTGCTGAGCATGACCACCAGAATGAAGCTGTTGGCATCCGCCAGGATCAGATCAAAGCGCTTGACCGTGACGGCGCGCGCCGCCGAGGCGACTGCATAGGCCGGCAGATTCGTCATCTGGGAAACCAGCTTGCCGATCTGGGAAATGGCCTTGTCAAACTCATTCATCTTCATCTGCATGGCCTGATTGATGCTTTTCGTCTCATCCACGCTGAGCCGGTAATCCTGCATCAGCTCATCCACATACAGCCGATAGCCCGCCGCGCTTGGCACACGTCCTGCGGAGGTGTGCGGCTGTTCAAGCAGCCCCAGCGTGGTAAGCTCAGCCATTTCATTGCGGATGGTGGCCGAGGAAAAATCCATGTCCGGCATGGCGGCGATGGCCTTTGAGCCAACCGGCTCAGCCGTGCGGACATACTGGTCAACGATCGCACGCAGGATTTTTTTCTTACGTTCTGACAGTTCCATGTGTATGCCTCCTGCGCTCGTTTTAGCACTCATTATCTTTGAGTGCTAAACGCAGTTTATCACCCAAACCGCCAGTTGTCAATACCCTGCTTTTGAATAATTTGTTAACGTTGCAGCACTCCCCCGCTTCGACTGCCAAAACGGCACGTCGGACGAAATTCGCCCATCTCGAAACGCAGGAATTGACAGATGATGCGCCGTGTGTTATTCTTTTAATAGAATCACGCTCGCGGCTTGTCTGCCGCGGCGTCCAACAACCATCCAAAGGAGAATGAAGATGAAAAAGATCAACTGGTTCATGATCATCAGCGGCGTGGCCGTCGGTCTGGCCGCGATCGTGCTGACGCTGCTGGGGAATCCCGCCAACATGGGCTTCTGCATTGCCTGCTTTGAGCGTGATATCGCCGGTGCGCTTGGCATGCACGCCGCCGGTAAGGTACAGTATCTGCGTCCCGAGATCATCGGTCTGGTGCTGGGTGCATTCCTGATGTCCGTTGCGACGAAGGAATTCCGTGCCAAAGCCGGTTCCTCCCCCGCGCTGCGCTTTGTGCTTGGCGCAGTTGTCATGGTCGGCGCGCTGATGTTCCTTGGCTGCCCGCTGCGTATGGTCATCCGTCTGGCCGGCGGCGACCTGAATGCGCTGGTCGCGCTGCTTGGCTTTGTCGTCGGCATCGTTGTCGGCGTTGTATTCCTCAAGCGCGGCTTTACCCTTGGCCGTGCCTATCCCAACCGTCTGACCGAGGGCGGCGTCCTGCCCACTGTTATGGTCGGTCTGCTGCTTCTGGCTGTTCTGGTTCCGTCCGTGCTCAAGGCCAGCACCGAGGGTCCCGGCTCCAAGCATGCGCCCATCCTTGCCGCTCTGCTGATCGCCATGGTCGTCGGCGCCCTGGCACAGCGCACCCGTCTTTGCATGGTCGGCGGCTTCCGTGATGTTATCCTGTTCCGTGACGGCAACCTGATCTCCGGCTTCATTGCCGTGTTCGTCACCATCCTGATCGGCAACCTCTGCCTGGGCAGCTTTAAGCTGGGCTTCACCGGCCAGCCTGTTGCGCACAGCGCACATCTGTGGAACTTCCTTGGCATGTTCATCGTCGGCTGGGGCTCTGTCCTGCTGGGCGGCTGCCCGCTGCGTCAGCTCATCCTTGCCGGTGAGGGCAACGGCGACTCCGCTGTTACCGTTTTCGGCATGATCGCCGGCGCTGCGCTGGCACACAATCTCTCGCTGGCCGGCAACGCCGACTCGGTCGATGAGGCCGGCAACGTTGTCGTCGGCGGTATCGGCACCAACGGCAAGATCGCTGTTGTGGTCTGCATCGTCGTGCTGCTGCTCGTGTCCATTCTCAATTCCCGCCAGAAGGAGGAGGCATAATATGCTGGATGCAAGAGGACTTTCCTGCCCGATGCCCGTCGTCATGGTGCAAAAGGCCATCAAGAAGGACGCCCCCGACGCGCTTGAGGTTCTGGTTGACAACCAGTGCGCCGTTGAGAACGTCACACGCTTTGCCAAAAACAGCGGTTATCAGGTCGCGTCCGAACAGGACGGCGCAGATTTCCGTCTGAAACTGAGCAAGTAATCCAATTTTTAAGCGGGAGCGGCAAAGCCGCTCCCGCTTTTTTGCGCCCAAAGGGTGAAAAAACTGCACGCTCCGCGTGCGGGGTGCAAATTTGCACCGCACCAAAGGC
>CAZPYW010000156.1:0-3772 GCA_964590095.1 uncultured Oscillospiraceae bacterium
CTTGCGGCTGACAGCTCCCTTTACACAAGGGAGCCACCGCACGCGCCGCGTGCGGTTTTGCAAAAAAACAGGCGCTGGCTCAGCTGCCCATGTTGGCGCTGCCGGATTTGCGGCTGTAAAGGCGCGCAAGGCCGCCCTCGCTGGTTTCACGGAACGCCTTGTTGATGCTGACGCCGGTCTCGTACATGGTGCGTACGACCATATCAAACGAGATGGTACGCGTACCGACCAGCATGTGCGCCAGGTTGGATGCGTCGATGGCGCGCTTGGCGGCGACGGCGTTGCGCTCGATGCAGGGGATCTGGACAAGACCGCAGATGGGGTCACAGGTCAGACCAAGGTGATGCTCCATGGCGATTTCGGCAGAATACTCGATCTCCTGAATGGTAAGCCCCATCAGCTGGCTCATGGCGGCGGCGGCCATCGAGCAGGCAGAGCCGATTTCGGCCTGACAGCCGCATTCCGCGCCGGAGACCGAGGCGTTGCGCTTGATCAGACAGCCCATCAGTCCCGCCACGGCCAGCGCGTCTACGATGCGCTCGTCGTCAAACTGATACTTATCCTGCAAATACATCAGGACGGCGGGGAGAACGCCGCAGCTGCCGCAGGTGGGAGCGGTGACAATGGTGCCGTTACCGGCATTCTGCTCGGCGGCCGCAAAGGCAAAGGCGCAGACCTCCTGCAGCTCGCGTACCTGCGGGATATCGACCTGATGGCCGCGCTCAAGCAGGTATTTGGCCTTGCGCTGGACGCGCAGCTCACCCGGGAGGACACCCTCGGTTTCCAGACCCTCGCGGATCTCCTGGCGCATGGTGTTCCAGATCTGCTTTAAGAAGTCGCGGATCTCGACACCTTCGTTCATTTCAACGTATTCCGGCAGACTGACGCCGCGCCACTGGCAGAACTGCGCGATCTCGGCAAACGAGTTTTCGGGATAGACCTCGGTCGGAGTCAGCTGCGGCCGCCCCTCGATCACGATGTCGCCGCCGCCGATGGACTCGACGCGCAGCGTGGCGGTCTGCGTTTCGCCCGTCCATGCGAACAGATCAAGCGTGTTCGGATGCTTCAGCTCGGGCGGGTCGATCTCGGCAAAGCAGATCTCGACCGGCTTGGGCGAGAAGACCTCGCGGATGACCTGATCGGTGCCGTGGCCAACGCCGGTTTTGGAGAGCGAGCCATAGAGCGTGACGCTGTAGCGATCAGCGTCGGGGTTTTCATTTCGGAAAAGCTCGGCGGCGCGGGCAGGACCCATGGTGTGGGAGCTGGACGGCCCCTTGCCGATTTTATAAACATCGCGGATGGATTTCATGACAGTACCTCTTGTGGTGGATAACAATAATTGTGGCCGTGCGCAAAATGCACCGACCGGACACATCATAGCAGACTCGCGGACAAAATACAATGGGCTATTTCGCTAAAGTTTGCCGCGCGGCCGTCTGGCCAGCGACTCAAGCGCAAGCTCGGCGGCAAGCTTAAACAGCGCGTCGGAAAGCACCTGCTCCAGCGGCAGCTGCGCGGCTGCGGCAAGGCGGCGGTAGAAGTGCAGCGTGCTTTCATCCAGAGCGATCAGAACCTCGGGCATGGAAGACCCCCTCACAATACATTATATATTATAAATGGCGTGCTGCTTTATGCATGACGGGCGCAGAAAGCGGTTGCCTTATTTTATGTAAGGGGGATTGACATGTGTGATAGAATATAAGCGTTGAAATGAAACTTGCGCACGGCAGTGCGATGAGAGGATGTAAATTATGGCTAAAGAGAAAAAAGTGGAACAGATCACTGATATGGAGGTCGATTTTGCACAGTGGTTTACCGACGTGTGCAAAAAGGCAGAGCTGATCGACTATTCTTCCATCAAGGGTATGTTTATCTATCGCCCCTATGGCTATGCCATCTGGGAAAATATCCAGCACATTATGGACATCGAGTTCAAGAAGACCGGTGCAGAAAACGTCTACATGCCGATGCTGATCCCCGAATCGCTGCTGCAAAAGGAAAAGGATCACGTCGAGGGCTTTGCGCCTGAGTGCGCGTGGGTCACGATGGGCGGCAGCGAAAAGCTGGAAGAGCGCTACTGCATCCGTCCCACGTCCGAGACGCTGTTCTGTGAGCATTTTAAAAACGTCATCCAGTCGCACCGCGATCTGCCGATGATGCTGAACCAGTGGTGCAGTGTGCTGCGCTGGGAAAAGACCTCGCGTCCGTTCCTGCGCCACCGTGAGTTCCTCTGGCAGGAGGGTCACACCATGCACGCCACGGCCGAGGAGGCCAAGGCCGAGACCGAGCGGATGCTCAACGTCTATGCCGATTTCTGCGAAAACGTGCTGGCTATGCCGGTCACGCGCGGCCGCAAGACGGACAAGGAAAAATTCAACGGCGCAGAAGCGACCTATACCATCGAGTGCATGATGCACGACCGCAAGGCGCTTCAGGCAGGCACGTCGCACTATTTTGGCGACGGCTTTGCAAAGGCGTTTGACATCACCTTTACCGACCAGAACAACCAGCGCGTCAACCCGCATCAGACCTCGTGGGGCGTTTCCACGCGTCTGATCGGCGGCATTATCATGACGCACGGCGACAACAACGGTCTGGTGCTGCCGCCCAAGGTCGCGCCCATTCAGGTCATCGTGCTGCCCATCGCCATGCACAAGGAAGGCGTCCTTGCGGGCGCCGGTGCGCTGCGTGACCGGCTGGCTGCGGCGGGCTATCGCGTGAAGATGGACGAGTCGGAGAACTCGATGGGCTGGAAGTGCGCGCAGTACGAGATGAAGGGCGTGCCGCTGCGTGTAGAGTGCGGCCCGCGCGATCTGGAAAACGACCAGTGCGTGCTGGTTCGCCGCGTGGACGGCGAGAAGGTCGTCTGCAAGCTGGATGAGCTGGAAAGCGCCGTTGCCGAGCAGCTGGCGCTGGCGCAGAAGATCATGTATGAAAAGGCAAAGCGCAATCTGGACGAGCATACCTATGTTGCCCACTCTCTGGAGGAGGCAAAGCAGCTTCAGCAGGAAAAGGGCGGCTTTATCAAGACCATGTGGTGCGGCGAGCTGGAATGCGAGCTGAAGATGAAAGAGGAAGCGGGCATGTCCTCGCGCTGCATGCCGTTTGCACAGGAGCATCTGGACGACGTCTGCCCGATCTGCGGCAAGCCGGCCAAGACGATGATCTACTGGGGCGTGGCATACTAAACGCCGCAAAGCGGCGTGGCTTGTGGGCGGGGACTGCGTCCCCGCCCCATATTCTTGCCCACGATATGGGCGGCTTCCGTGTGCTGCGCCGGAGCGCAGCGCGCCGATGCAACACGCTGGAATCTGACGCCGTGCGCGGCAGATAGGCGGAAAGCAAAATCAGTAAAGTGCTGAAAATTTCGTAGAATTTTTATGAAAAATAATCAAAACCCTCTTGACAGCGAGAGGGTTTTATTATATGATGTAGGAGCGCGCGAATGGGGTTTGCAACGCAACCACGCGTGTCAATTGCGATGAAGCAGGAGATTGCGTCCAGGACGGTAACTTCTGCGGAGTATGTCCGGTCATCGGGCGGCTGAGATCCCGCTGTGCAGCGTATATCGCCACAGTGGAACAAGGCCGACAACGTCGGTCTTTTTTCATGGTGTGGAGTGATACGCACGGCTTAGCGTGCAGCAGGCTCAGACCGTACCCAGGGACAACGAAAACTGAGTACGTTTCTTAAGGAGGAACACAAACAATGGCAAAACAGGAAATGATCAGAATTCGCCTGAAGGCTTATGATCATCAGCTCATCGACGCGA
>CAZPYW010000157.1:0-3748 GCA_964590095.1 uncultured Oscillospiraceae bacterium
GCGTGCAGAATGCCGCATCGGCGGCAAATATTACTTTTTGTTGCATTTATGCGCCGCAGGAAGTATAATAAAATGACTATCAGGAAACGAGGTGCGCCATGTCTACCGTAATTGCCATTGTAAATCAAAAGGGCGGTGTGGGCAAAACCACCACGGCGGTCAATCTGACGGCTGCGCTGCATCGCGCGGGGCGGCGGGTGCTGCTGTGCGACTTTGACCCGCAGGCAAATGCCACCTCCGGCCTTGGCGTGGAGAAAAGCCGTGTCGGCGTATCCAGCTATGACCTGATCATCAACGGCAAAAGCGCCGCCGACGCCGTGATCCACACGGCCTTTGGCGATCTGATCGGCTCGTCTCCCGCGCTTTCGGGCGCAGGTGTGGAGCTGGTCGGCGCAGACCGGCGCGAATTTGCCCTGCGCGACGCGCTCAGCCCGCTGCGCGAAAGCTATGACTATATTTTCATCGACTGCCCGCCGTCGCTTGAGCTTCTGACGGTCAATGCGCTGTGCGCGGCTGACCAGGTGCTCATTCCGGTGCAGTGTGAGTATTACGCGCTTGAGGGGCTGGCCGATCTGATGTTCACGCTGCGCGCGATGAAGCGGCGGCTGAATCCCTCGATCGATATTTTCGGTCTGGTTCTGACCATGTACGACGGCCGCACCAATTTTTCCGCGCAGGTGGCCGAGGAGGTTCGGCGGCATTTCCCGGGCAAGGTCTTTGCCACGGTGGTGCCGCGCAACGTGCGCCTGTCCGAGGCGCCCAGCCACGGCGTGCCGGTGTTTGAATATGACCGTCTCAGCCGCGGCGCCGCCGCCTATCAGGCGCTTTGTGACGAGATCCTGAAAAAAGAGACGCGCATCGGCGCGATTTGACGCAGGGAGGAATACGCCCATGGCAATGAAAAAAGGACTTGGTAAAGGCGTTGGCGCGCTGCTTGGTGAAAGTGCGCTGACCATGACCTCCGGCTCCTCTGACGGCGGCGTGCTGATGCTCCCGCTGCAAAAGATCGAGCCGAACCCGCTTCAGCCCAGAAAGCGCTTTGACCCCGAAGAGCTGCAAACACTGGCCGACTCCATCGCGATGCACGGCGTGATCCAGCCGCTGACGGTGCGGCTGCTGCCGTCCGGCTATTACCAGATCATCGCCGGTGAGCGCCGCTGGCGCGCCTCACGTCTGGCGGGACTGAGCGAGGTGCCGGTTGTCGTCATTGAGGCCGATGACAAGAAGGCCATGGAGCTGGCGCTGATCGAAAACCTGCAGCGCACCGACCTTAACCCCATTGAAGAGGCGCTGGGCTATCAGCAGCTGATCACGGAATACGGCATGACGCAGGAGCGCGCGGCCGAGCGCGTGGGACGCTCGCGTCCCGCCGTTGCAAATGCGCTGCGGCTGCTTTCTCTCAGCCAGCCGGTGCAGGAGATGCTTGCCGAGGGGACGCTTTCAGCCGGTCATGCGCGCGCACTTTTGATGCTGCGCACACCGGAGGAGCAGCTGGCCGCCGCGCAGAAGGTCGTCAATTTGCAGCTTTCCGTCCGACAGACCGAGACAATGTGCCGCAATCTGGCCAAGCCCGTGCAGAAAAAGCCCGAGCCCGTGCTGCCGCCGGTGGACTATATCGCTGAGTGCGAGAAAACACTGTCCAAATCACTTGGCCGCGGCGTAAAAATCGTCCACGGCAAGAAAAAAGGCCGTGTTGAGCTGGAATACTACGGAGAGGACGACCTGCAGCAGATCTATGAGCTGCTGCAGCGTCTTGGCAGAAAGGAGAACCGGTAAATGAACGAGGAAAACCTCCCGCAGGAGGAACAGGCACAGCTGCGTGAGGATGCGCTGTCACAGGAGGACAGAAAGCCCCTGAGCGCAGATAAGCGCGCGGCGCTGCTGCGGTATATGGCGATTTTATTTGCAGTCGCGTTTTTGATGGTGCTGGCGTCGCTTCTGATTCAGACGCACAGCTCAGGTGCGGCGCTGTCTGAGATGAGCAAGAATAACTCTGACGCGCTGTCAAACGCCATGGCAAACGCCGAATTTTTACAGGATCAGAACCGTGAGCTGCAGGATGAGAACCGCGAGCTGCGCGCGCAGCTTGAGGCGCTGGAGGACGAGCAGACGAGCACCGACGCGCTTGCGCAGCAGCTTGAAGCGCTGCAGGCCGAGTACGACGCGCTGCGTGAACACGCGGCCGGAACCGAGCGTGCCTATGAGGCGCTGATCACCGCCCTTGGCTGCAAATCCCACGAGGGGAACGTCACCTTCTCGCGCGCCATGGACACGGTTGCGCAAAACAGAGAATATCTTTCGGACGAGGCGCTGGAGATCTATGAGGCGCTGCTGGACGAACAATAAGAGAGGAGCACTATGCTGGACATTCGATTTATCCGTGAAAATCCCGACGTTGTGCGGGAGAACATCCGTAAAAAATTTCAGGACGCAAAGCTGCCGCTGGTAGATGAGGTGCTTGAGCTTGACCAGAAGCGCCGCGCCGCCATCGCTGAGGTGGAAAGTCTGAAGGCCGCGCGCAACAAGCTGTCCAAGGCCAACGGCCCGCTGTACGGCCAGCTGAAAAAGTGTGAGGACGCGGAAAAGAAGGCCGCGCTTCAGGCGCAGATCGACCAGAACAACGCCGCCGTCAAGGCCGACGATGAGCGCCGCGCCGCGCTTGACCAGTCGGTCACCGACATGGACGCGCGCATCCGCGAAATTCTGTACGTCATTCCCAATATCATCGACCCGTCCGTGCCCATCGGCCCCGATGACAGCTGCAACGTGGAAGCCGAGCGCTTTGGCGAGCCGGTTGTCCCCGCGTATGAAATTCCGCACCATGTTGACATCATGGCGCGCTTTGACGGCATCGACAAGGACGCGGCCGGACGTGTGGCCGGCATGGGCTTTTACTATCTGCTGGGCGATATCGCGCGGCTGCATGAGGCCGTTCTGGCCTATGCGCGCGATTTCATGATCGACCGCAAGGGCTTTACCTACGTCATTCCGCCGTTCATGATGCACGGCGACGTGGTCAAGGGCGTCATGTCCTTCCCCGAGATGGAGGCCATGATGTACAAGATCGAGGGCGAAGACCTGTATCTGATCGGCACGTCCGAGCACACGATGATCGGCCGCTTTATCGACCAGATCCTGCCCGAAAGCCAGCTGCCGCTGACGCTGACGTCCTATTCCCCCTGCTTCCGCAAGGAGGTCGGCAGCCACGGTCTGGAAGAGCGCGGCGTGTACCGCATCCACCAGTTTGAAAAGCAGGAGATGATCGTTGTCTGCCGTCCCGAGGACTCGAACGACTGGTATGAAAAGCTGTGGCGCTATTCCGTCGAGCTGTTCCGCGATCTTGAGATTCCCGTTCGCCAGCTGGTCTGCTGCTCGGGCGACCTGGCCGATCTCAAGGTCAAATCGTGTGACATTGAGGCGTGGAGCCCCAGACAGCAGAAGTATTTTGAGGTCTGCTCTTGCTCGAATCTGGGCGATGCACAGGCGCGCCGCCTGAACATCAAGATCCGCGGCGAGGACGGCAAGCCGTATCTGGCGCACACGCTGAACAACACCTGCGTCGCACCGCCCAGAATGCTGATCGCTTTCCTGGAAAACCACCTGCAGGCCGACGGCAGCGTGACCATCCCCGCCTGTCTGCGTCCGTATATGGGCGGAAAAGAGGTTCTGACACCCAAGCACTGAGAAAACTAGCCGCTGTAGGGCGGACAACTTTGCCCACGCGCCGTAGGGGTCGATGCCCACATCG
>CAZPYW010000158.1:0-3741 GCA_964590095.1 uncultured Oscillospiraceae bacterium
TCTTTTCTCTTGCGAGAGAAAAG
Source organism: uncultured Oscillospiraceae bacterium (assembly GCA_964590095.1). Taxonomy (GTDB): domain Bacteria; phylum Bacillota; class Clostridia; order Oscillospirales; family Oscillospiraceae; genus CAG-170. The sequence goes on from CAZPYW010000158.1 coordinate 24, forward strand.
ATATGGCCTGCGGAGACGCGTCGCAGCAAACTGCATATCCCTCGCCCTGCCGCAAGCGGCAGTTCTCGTCCATTCCGTTGCTGCTCCTTTCAACCTTGCAACCACTTCGTTGGGTTGCAAGGTTGTTTTTGCAGTTGGTGAGGTTTTTGGGGTGGGATCCATGGATCCCGCCCTACGAGCGTTGTGCAGACTTGCTGCAACGGGTCGATGTGGGCATCGACCCCTACGGGTGCGGTGGGGCTTTGGAGAAAGCCCTCTCAGTCAGCGTCGCTGACAGCTCTCCCAGAGGGAGAGCCATGGGGCGCGGCCTCGCCGCGCCCATCATTTTTCCCTAGAACGTCGTAGGGGCGGACGACTCTGTCCGCCCGAATCTTTCCGTCCCCACCGCACATAACACGCCGCAACGCAGACGGTGCGGGTCAGACGAGGTCCTCGATCAGCTGCAAAGCGGCGAGGACGGTCTGTTCCCGAATCTCGGCGCGTGAGCCGCTCAGGTGCAGCTCGCGGCAGAACGAGAACCCTTCGCCGTCGATGGCGATATAGACCAGCCCGACCGGGCGGCCTGTGCCGTCTCCATCCGGCCCGGCCAACCCTGTGACCGACACGGCGCAGCTTGCGCCGCAGCGCTCACGCGCGCCGCGCGCCATTTCGTGCGCCGTCTGGCGCGAGACGGCGGTGCAGACATCGAGCGTCTGCTGCTCCACGCCCAGAAGGGCGTGCTTGAGTTCGTTGCTATAGCTGATGATGCCGCCACGGTACACGCACGACGCGCCGGGTATGTCCGTCAGCGCTGCACCCAGAAGCCCACCGGTGCAGGATTCTGCCGTAGCAAGCGTCAGACCGCGCGCCGCCAGCCGGCGCAACACGCGCTCAGCTTCTTGCATCGTCTTCATAGTAGCGAATTTGCGTCTTTTCGGTATTGGCCAGGGCGCGGGCGATCAGGCCGTCCACGTCGAGCTTCTGCTCCTCGGCTTCGACCTGCGCGAGAACCGGGCGGGTCTTGGGGTGCTTGGGCGTGAAGACGGTGCAGCAGTCCTCATACGGCAAAATGGACGTTTCCAGTGTGCCGATGCGGCGCGCCACGGTGACGATCTCCTCTTTGTCCATGCCGATGAGCGGATGGAAGATGGGCATCTGCACCACCGAACCGGTGACGGCCATTGCGTCCATGGTCTGCGAGGCGACCTGACCGAGGTTTTCGCCCGTGACGAGGCATTTCGCCCCGTGGTCGCGACCAATGGCCTCGGCAATGCGCATCATGAACCGGCGCATGATGAGCGTAAAATACTCCTCGCGGCAGTGGTCGCGGATGGCCTCCTGAATTTCGGTGAAGCCGACAATATCAACCGTCATCCGTCCACACCAGCGCGTCATCAGCCGCGCCAGCTCAAGCACCTTCTCCTTTGCCCGTTCCGAGGTGTAGGGATATGAGAAGAAATGGACGCATTCCAGCTCAACGCCGCGCTTGGCGATCATATAGCCCGCAACCGGCGAGTCAATGCCGCCGGAGAGCAGCACCGCTGCGCGCCCGCCCGTCCCCGTGGGAAGGCCGCCCGCACCTGGCGTAGCAGGGCCGTGGATATAGGCCGCAAAATCGCGCACCTCAACATTTACAATATAGCTCGGGCTGTGTACATCCACCGCGACATGCGGGAACACCTCGGCCAGACGGCCGCCGATCTCCTGTGAGATCTGGATGGAGTTCAGCGGGAAGGACTTGTCCGAGCGCTTGGACTCGACCTTAAAGCTCTTCTGCATGGAAAGCGCATCGCCAAGATACGCAACGACCGCCTCAAAGATCGCGTCCAGATTCTTTTCACACGCACGGCAGCGGCACATCGAGCTGATACCGAAAATCGCGCCGCACGCCTCCCACGCGCCGTCCAGATCACAGTCTTCGTTCAGCGGTTCAACATAGACCGTGGACTGCATGATATAGACCTTAAAGCTTCCAAAGCCGCTTACACGGCGGCGAACGTTCTTTTTCAGTGCATCCTCAAAGGTACGGCGGTTTGCGCCCTTGAGCACGATCTCACCAAGCTTCAGCAAAAAAATTTCTTTCATGATTTCATCCTACCTGTTTCCAAATTGAAAGGAGCGGTACTGTACCGCCTCCGCGATATGCTGCGGCTGCAGCTGCTCGCAGCCATCAAGATCGGCAATGGTGCGCGCCACGCGCAGCACGCGATCATAGCTTCTTGCCGTCATATGCAGCCGCTCAAACGCGTCCTTCATCAGCTGACTGCACGTTTCATCCAGTGCGCAGTCTCTGCGGATGTCAGACGGCTCCATCTGGGCGTTGCAGCGGGTGCTCTCTGCGCCAAAGCGCTCGCGCTGTATTGCGCGCGCCGCCTCAACGCGCTTTTTGATCTCGCTCGACGGCTCTGCCGCGCCGCGGCGGCTCAGCTCATCAAATTTGACCGCCGGCACCTCAACGATCAAATCGATCCGGTCAAGCAGCGGGCCGGATATCCGGCTGAGGTACTGATCGACCGACGCCTGTGAGCAGGTACACCGTCCGCTGGGGTCGCCGTACCAGCCGCACTTACAGGGATTCATCGCACAAACCAGCATGAACTGCGCCGGATACGTCACAGACCCCTGCACGCGCGAGATGGTCACGCAGCCATCCTCAATGGGCTGGCGCAGCACCTCAAGCGTGTCGCGGTGAAACTCGGGAAGCTCGTCCAGGAACAAAACGCCCTTGTGCGCAAGCGATATTTCACCCGGCCTTGGCGTTGACCCGCCGCCCGAAAGCGCGACGGACGAGACGGTATGGTGCGGGCTTCTGAACGGCCGTGTCCGAACCATGGGCTGGCTGCTGGAAAGCAGACCCATGACCGAATAGATCTTAGTGACCTCAAGTGCCTCTGCCCTGCTCATCTCGGGCAGGATGGACGGCAGGCGCTTGGAAAGCATACTCTTGCCAGAGCCCGGCGGCCCGATCAGCAGGATATTGTGTCCGCCGGCCGCCGCGATCTCCATCGCGCGGCGTACGTTTTCCTGCCCCTTGACATCGCGGAAGTCAGGCAAAGGCGGGAGCGCAGCCTCCGGCTGCCAGCGCGCAGCGGGCGCAAGCGGCTCGCTTCCGTTAAAGTGCGCGACCAGCTGCGCCACATCCCGCACGCCATAGACCGTAAGCCCGTCAGCCAGCGTGGCCTCGGGCGCGTTTTCCTCTGGGACGTACAGCTCATCGATCCCCAGCTCGCGCGCAGCAAGCGCCATGGGCAAAATCCCGCTTACGCCGCGCAGCTGTCCCTCAAGACTCAGCTCGCCCAGAAACGCGCACTGCGTCTTCGGCAGCCTGATCTCACCCGACGCGGCCAGAATGCACAGCAGAATCGGAAGATCATACAGCGTGCCGCTTTTCTTTGTTCCGGCCGGCGCCAGATTCAGCGTGATGCGGCTGACCGGAAATTTGAAGCCGCAGTTTTTGACCGCAGCCCGCACCCGTTCGCGCGATTCCTTGACCGCAGCATCGGGCAGGCCGACCACATCAAAGGCCGGAAGTCCATTTGTAATGAAGCACTCGACGGAAACCTCATATCCCTCGATTCCAAGCAGTCCCATCGACCGGACGTGACTGAGCATGACGCGCGCCTCCTTTGTCATCTGCACGGCAGACATAGCAATCGCCGCCGCACAGTGTATGGCTTTTGTATATCATACCGCATTTGTACCCAAAAGCCAACAAAAAAATCGGCTCTGTGTAAAAAAA
>CAZPYW010000159.1:0-3695 GCA_964590095.1 uncultured Oscillospiraceae bacterium
TGCCGCGCCTCCACGCGCAGGCCGGTGATCGACAGATAGTCGATCGCATCGGGCAGCAGCCGCGATTCCTCGCGCCGGAATTCCTCCACCTGCTTTTGCTGGCGGGCGATGTAGCCGGCGTATTTCAGCTCAATTTCGACGGCCTCGCGCTGCGCCGGACTGAGCGCGGGACGCGCGGGGTCAAACGGCGCAAGCTGGTCATAGCCCAGCTGCGGCCGGCGCACCAGATCGGCAAGCCGCGCAGAGCCGCGTACCGGCGCGGTACCGGCCTCGGTCAAAAGCGCGTTCAGCGCGTCGCTTTCGGCCACGCCGGTCGATTCCAGACGGCGCAGCTCCGCGTCCACGGCGCGGTATTTTTCCTCTACGGCGGCAAATTCCGCGTCCGAGATCAGCCCGATGCGGTGGCCGATGGCACTCAGCCGCCGGTCGGCGTTGTCCTGCCGGTGGAGCAGACGGTACTCTGAGCGCGAGGTCATAATGCGGTACGGCTCATTCGTGCCCTTGGTGACCAGATCGTCGATCAGCGTGCCGATGTAGCCGTCCGAACGCTTTAGAATCAGCGGCTCTCGTCCCAAAAGCTTCAGCGCGGCATTTACGCCCGCGACAAAGCCCTGTACCGCAGCCTCCTCATAGCCGCTTGAGCCGTTAAACTGTCCCGCGCCATACAGGCCGCTGACCTTTTTACACTCCAGCGTGGGAAGCAGCTCGGTCGGGTCGATGCAGTCATATTCAATGGCATACGCCGGACGCATCATCTCTGCGTGCTCCAGACCCTCGACCGTGTGCAGCATGTCCAGCTGTACATCCAGCGGCAGACTGGACGAAAAGCCCTGAATATACATTTCATCCGTTCCCAGCCCGCACGGCTCAATGAACAGCTGGTGGCGCGGCTTATCGGGGAAGCGGTCGATTTTGGTTTCAATCGAGGGGCAGTAGCGCGGGCCGACAGATTCGATCGTGCCGTCAAACAGGGGACTGCGCGAAAAATTCCGGCGGATGACGTCGTGCGTCCGCTCGTTGGTATAGGTCAGATGGCAGACGGCGCGGTTTTCCGGCGCGTGCGCTGTCCGGAACGAGAACGGCTCGGGATTGGCGTCGCCCTCCTGCAGCTCCATTTTCGAAACGTCGATGCTGCGGCGGTTGACGCGCGGCGGCGTGCCGGTCTTAAACCGGCGCAGGCGCAGCCCCATGGCCGCAAGACACGGTGTCAGACCCACGGCGGCCTGCATCCCGTCGGGGCCGGAGGAGATGACGCTGTCTCCGATGATGACGCGTGCGTCCAGATAGGTGCCCGAGGCAATGATGACGGCGCGGACGCGATAGACCGCGCCCAGACTGCTGGTGACGGAGGCAACTGCGCCGTCTGCGTCCAGCCCGATCTCGGTGATCATGGCCTGCATCAGCTGTAAATGCTCCTGCCGCTCGAGCGTGCGCTTCATATCCTCCTGATACTTTCTTCGGTCAGCCTGCGCGCGCAGCGAGTGAACGGCCGGCCCCTTGCCGCGGTTGAGCATCCGGTACTGGATGCAGCAGCGATCGGCGGCCTTTGCCATCTCGCCGCCCAGCGCGTCCAGCTCGCGCACCAGATGTCCCTTGCCGGTGCCGCCGATGGCGGGATTGCAGGGCATGTTGCCCACGGCGTCGAGATTGATGGTGAAAACGGCGGTCTGAAGACCAAGCCGCGCACAGGCCAGTCCCGCCTCAATTCCGGCGTGACCTGCGCCGATGACGGCCACGTCAAAGCTGCCAGCGTCAAATTTCATCCGAAGCCCTCCCACGACAGGTATTTTTTCGCAAAATTTTCAGCATATATTCTAGCAACTCCGCGCCGGTTTTGCAAGGCGGCGCGCGGATTTCCCGCGCAGGTGCGGAAAAAAGTGCAAAAAAACAGCCGCCAGTGGGTTTTCACCGCACATGACAGCTTTCGACAGACATTTTTTACAAGCTCTGCTATGATGCTTGCACAGCTTATCCAATACGAGTGTTTTCTTACCCCCGACGCCGGCTCTCGTCAAGCTGGTAGTCACCCACGTAGCTCCCTGGCTGCCAGGCGGTCAGGGAGCGCTTTTTTCTCTCTTTGCGCTCCTTTTCACATGAAGATGGGGGTAGTTGGCACACGCCGCGTCAATACCGCAGATACTTGCGCAGAATGCGCTCTGCCCGCTGGATGCGGCGGCAGATGGCGGACTTGTCCACGCCGAATTCCCGTGCCAGCTGGCACATATTCTTCTGCTGAACATAGTACCCAAGCAGCGCGCTGCGCTGCTTTTCTGTCAGCTCCGCGTCGATCACCCGTTTCATCCGCTGTCGCTGCACTTCGCGCGGCAGACGTGGGCCGGTGTAGGTGTTTTCATAGTCGATACTTTTCATTTCGGTAATAGCTCCTTTCATAATAGTGTTCGGTCAGCTCGGTCAGCTCATTGATCTGGGTCAGTGCCTCGGTCAGTGCAGCAATCCGGCGGCGCAGACGAAACAGCTCCTGTGCCTCGCCGCAGGAGCGGCTTTTTCTGCGCAGCAGCGCCAGTCTTCTGCGAAGCAGGTCGCCCGCGCTGCGATAGGCTGCTGACGACTCCTTCAGTGTCATGCTCTTACTCCTCCTGCGTCAGACTCCGACAGGTGCCCGGCATCGCTGTGCGCAGATACGAAAGAAAATACTGCCGCGCGTATCGTTGGATACAATCCTCGCACAGCGGACCCTCCGGCAGATCATAATAGCTCTGTCCGACGTAGATCTCGCCCAGACACATGTGACAGGTCGTATAGACCGGCACGCGCTGCGCATCGCGGATCCGTCTGGCCGCCTCCTTTGAACGCATACACTCCCTCCTTTCCATCGCGCCTGGAAACAGGGGCGATTTTTTTCCGTGTGGAGAGTGTATCACACATTTCGTGTGCCGCCAAGGGGAAAAAAGTCTTATTTTGTCAGGAGGAAAAATAAAAATGCTTGGAAGGCGTCTTGCGCGTCTGCGCCGTGCGCGCGGGTGGAATCAGGCGGAGCTGGCAGAAAAAGTTGGCGTGAGTGCCAGCGCGATCGGGATGTACGAGCAGGGGCGGCGAGAGCCGGACTGTGCGACACTGACAGCGCTGGCACACGCTTTGTGTACCAGCACCGATTACCTGCTGACAGGAAGGAGCGGGCTTCCGGACGCGGCAGCGCTGTTTTCCAATTTTGAGCACCTGATGGACGAGGTACGCGGCTGGCGGCTGCGCGCGCCGGACGGGAGCGAGCGCCCGTTTGGCCGCGAGGAGCTGGCGATGCTTTTGTGCGCGCTGGACGCCGCGCAGCGCGGTGCACAGGCCGATTGGGAGGAGGAAGAGCTGTAAGAGCTGGGCGGGATAAAAGGCCAGAAAATTGACGTTTGCGCCTGCGTCTGGTAAAATAGCGGCAGAAGACAGAGGGAGGCGACGGAAATGACGGACGAGGAGCTGATGCGCGAGGCGCTGGCGCTGGCGCGGGAGGCAGCAGACGCGGGCGAGGTGCCCGTGGGCTGTGTGATCGCGCTGGACGGAAAGATAGTTGGACGCGGCCGCAACCGCCGCGAAACGGCGCGCAGCGCGCTGGCACATGCCGAGCTGGAGGCCATCGATCACGCCTGCCGCACGCTTGGCGGCTGGCGGCTGTGGCAGTGTACGCTGTATGTCACGCTGGAGCCGTGTCCCATGTGTGCCGGCGCGATCATCAACGCGCGCATTCC
>CAZPYW010000160.1:0-3684 GCA_964590095.1 uncultured Oscillospiraceae bacterium
ACGCCCGCGGCAGCGACACCGCCGCCGATGGCGGGCAGGGCGAATTTCATCCGCAGACCAAGGAGCGCCGCGACCAGCGCGCCGGTCCAGGCACCCGTCCCGGGCAGTGGGATGGCAACCAGAATGAACAGGCCGAGCGTCTCATATTTTTTGTACAGCATGGACTTTTTCAGACCGCGCGTGATCAGCCAGTCGGCAGCTTTTTGCAGTCTGCCGCCAAGGTGCTGCATCCAGGTGAGAATTTTACGAATGAACAGAATGATAAACGGAACGGGCAGGGTGTTTGCCACGACGCAAAGCAAATAGAGCGCCAGCGGCGGGATATCATGCGCCAGACCAAAGGGGATGGCACCGCGCAGCTCGCTGACAGGCGCCATGGAAAGCAGCGCCGTAAATAAAATGGCAGTTAAGGTACTCACGCTTCTTTTTCTCCTGATTATTCTGATTTTTCCGTTGCTTTTTCTGTGATCTTTTCGGCAGGGTGTTCTGCTGGAGCATCATCCGGCCGCAGTCCGGCGGGACGGAGATGTGTCTGGACAAAATCGTCCAGCCAGTCGGACGCGGCCTGCATCAGCTGGCGCGTTTTGCTGCGCTCGGCCTGACGCAGCTCACCCTGTACGGATTTGACGCCGGCCTTCAGCAGGAGCTTGAGCGTGCCGCTCAATGCGCTGCGCTCTGGCTTATCCAGCTCTTTCAGCTTTTTCAGCATGGCAGAGGCCGTTTTCAGGCCGCCCTGCTTCAGCTCGGACAGCGTCTGTGCATCGGTGCAGGTCAGAATTTCAAACAGGGCGTCCACAAATGCCTCGCGCTGTGGCTGGGTCATGTCAGAGATCATGGTGCGAAGCGTCTGCTCGGTCACGCGGCCGCCGAAGTCCATGGACGGCAGGTGGACAAAACGATCCCCCAGTACCTGCCACGAGAAGCCGTCATGCTGGAACAGGCCAGTGTTGTCGCTGTCTACGACGCAGTACTCCTCCTCGTGCTCCAGAAGCATACCCACGACCGACGATTCCGGCACGATGGTCAGGATGCGGTCTGCAATGCGACGGTGCTCGGGTGTTTCCAGGAGGCTGGAGCGGAAGCCGGGGCCGTCGTTGTTGTATACGGCGATCAGCTGGGCGGCAACGGTCTCGCCGCTGTGAACAGCGCTGTAGACGGCAAGATTGCCGCCTTTTGAATGGCCGCCCACGCGGAGCGGGAGCGCCGGATAGGCCTGTGCGGCACTGAAAAGATAGGCGGCGGCCTCGGCCTGTGCCGGTACGATGGACATCAGCGCCAGATTGCAGTCCTCTTTCCAGCCGACGATGGTGTCATCCGTTCCGCGGAAGGCAATGTACGCCGTGCCGTCGTCAAGCAGGAGTGTCAGCGCGGAAAACTGCACCTCAGCCTGTGTGTCGATGCGGCTGACGAAGCCGTCAAGGCGCATGTTCTGAAAGCGGCGGCTGGAGGCGGTCTTTTGCAGGAGCGTGGGGATTTTATCCGGTACCAGAAGCCCCATCTGCGTGTCAAGATGCAGGGCAAAGTATGCCTCGGCGGCCTCGCGGAGGCTGGGGCCGCGGCCGGAGAACGCTTCGGGCACAATGCCGGAAAAATCCAGAAAGCAGAGCTCGGCCAGAATCAGGTTGTCCACCTCATTAAATGGCCGCTCATCCAGCGTCAGATCGCCGCGCCAGTCCAGATAGTCCAGAATATTTGCCATACAACGCCTCCTGAATTTTTTGTATATCATACGATATTTTTCCCAGCTTCTCAAGCCAAATTCCATTAAGATTCTCTGAATTTTCATGGAGCGGAAAGCTGTGGAATTAACCTATTGACTTTATAGGTAATATGTGCTATTCTATGGACGTAAAACATACCAAACAAGTAGGTTTAATAGAAAATACAAAGGAGTTGCGCTTATGCACGTTTACGCCGACAATGCTGCCACGACCAGAACCGGCCGCGTGGCGATTGACGCAATGCTTCCCTATTTTGATACCTGTTATGCCAATCCATCCAGCCTCCATGCCGACGGACAGGCTGCTGCGCAGGCGCTGCGCGATGCGCGCGCACGCGTGGCGGCGCGGCTTGGCTGTGACGCGCGCGAGATCATCTTTACCTCGGGCGGGAGCGAAAGCGACAACCAGGCGCTTTTGTCCGCGGCTGCGCTGGGTGAAAAAAACGGGAAAAAGCACATCATATCAACCAATATTGAACACCATGCGATTTTGCATACACTGCGGCGGCTGGAAAAGCAGGGCTTTTCCGTCACATTGCTCCCCGCCGACAGCAAGGGACGCATCACCGCGCAGCAGGTAGCGGACGCGCTCCGACCCGACACCTGTCTGGTCAGCGTGATGTATGCAAACAACGAGATCGGAACGATTGAGCCGATTGCGGAGATCGGCGCACTTTGCCGCGCGCGGGGCGTTCTGTTCCACACCGACGCGGTGCAGGCGGCGGGACATCTGCGGATCAATGTGCGCGAGCAGAACATTGATCTGCTGTCCCTCTCGGCGCACAAGTTCCACGGGCCGAAGGGTGCGGGCGCGCTTTATGTGCGGCGCGGCATTGTGCTGACCAATCTGATCGAGGGCGGCGCGCAGGAGCGCGGCAAGCGCGCCGGTACGGAAAATGTGCCGGCCATTGTGGGCATGGCCGCCGCGCTGGATGCGGCATGTGAAAAGCTGGAGGAAAACACGAAGCGCGTCAGCGCGATGCGCGACCGGCTGATCGCGGGGCTGCGGGAGATTCCGCACAGCGCGCTGAACGGCGAGGACGACGGAGAAAAGCGTCTGGCGGGAAACGTCAGCTTCTGCTTTGAGGGGATTGAGGGCGAGAGTCTGCTGCTGCTTCTGGATGCAAAGGGGATTTGCGCATCATCCGGTTCGGCGTGTACCTCGGGCTCGCTTGACCCAAGCCACGTGCTGCTGGCTATCGGGCGGCCGCACGAGGTGGCGCACGGCTCGCTGCGGCTGAGTCTTTGTGAGGAGAACACGATGGAAGAGGTCGAGTACATGCTGACAGAGATTCCGAAGATCGTGTCGTATCTGCGCGGGATGTCGCCGGTGTGGCGTGATCTGGTTTCCGGCAAGCGCCGGTTTATGCTGTGAAAGGAGAAATGGGAAATGGCACTGTATACAGACACGGTGATGGACCACTTTATGAACCCGCGCAATGTGGGGCAGATCGAGAATCCGGACGGCGTTGGCGAGGTTGGCAACGCCAAATGCGGCGATATTATGCGGATGTATCTGCGGATCGCAGACGGACGCATCACGGATGTGAAATTTGAGACGTTTGGCTGCGGAAGCGCCATTGCATCAAGCTCAATGGCAACCGAGCTGATCAGGGGCAAGACGATTGACGAGGCGCTGGCTGTGACGAACAGGCAGGTGGTCGAGGCGCTGGGCGGACTGCCCGCGCACAAGCTGCACTGCTCGGTTCTGGCCGAGGAGGCCGTGAAGGCCGCCGTGAAGGACTATTACGACAAAAACGGCATTGCATATGATCACAGCCGGTTTCCGGACTGCGGCAGCTGCGGCGCATGTCACATGGTATAGACATGCAGCACAGAGGCTTCGAGAGAGGGCATTAAAAAAGAACAGGAAAATGGCGGCTGCCTGTGGTACAGGCAGCCGCTGAGCCTGTCAAAAAACGCTTTCAGCGTTTTTTGACAAAGGATTTGCAGCCCGCTGCAGC
>CAZPYW010000161.1:0-3677 GCA_964590095.1 uncultured Oscillospiraceae bacterium
AAATTGTCCAAGGTGTTTGTTCATGTTCTCGTTGTTTAATTTACAAGGTGCACTGGCCGAAACGGCGCTCAGTCATTATACATCAGAACTTTTCAAAAGTCAAGTACTTTTTTCAAATTCTTTTGTATTTTTTCGTTTTGGTTCATCAGCCGATCGCTCAGCCTCACCGCAGCGAACTCATTTACTATATCACAACTTCATTTGTTTGTCAAGAACTTTTTTCGCGATTTTTGCGATTTTTTGTTGCCTGACGTCGCATCCGTTGTGACGCTCTCAAGCGAGCTTGCCTATCTTACCAGCTAAACCCCTTTTTGTCAACTACTTTTTTCGCTTTTTTCGTACTTTTTTTATACCTACTATCAGTAGTGCTAATGCCGGAATCAAACCCCAAAATACAGCCGCTCCGCTCTGTCTCACCAGCGACGGCACCCGCGCGACAACAAACGACGCGCCAAATGCAGCCGCGCAGAGCGCAGGCGCCACCCGTTTTTCATCCCAAGTCGGCACCGCCGCGCTGAGCTGCGCCGTGCCCGCCTGCACCAGAAGCGTCAGAATGCAGAAATAGCCCGCGACCAGACCGGCCGACAAAACCGGCTCAAACCGCTCGATCACAGAAAACAGCCGCATGTTTTTCGTCAGCGCGTAAAACGCAAACGCTTCTCCCTGTACCAGCTGCGGGCTGAGGCACCCCGCCGTGATCACCGCCAGAAGCGCCGGCGCAAGCGCCAGCACGATCAGCGCCCCGAATGCAAGCCGCCCGCCGCTGTGCTCCTCCGCGCCGCCGTTCTTGTCACTACTACTATTATATAGATAAAGCCCCGCCACGCTCAGCAGCATCGGCGCAGCCGCGTCGGCACAATCGCGCCAGCTGCCCCACGCTCTGCACCAGACAGGCCGCACATCCGGCACAGCGCACAGTACGATCAGCGCATACAGTCCCGCCAGAAGCGGTGCAAGAATAGCTGCGCAGCGCGCAGCGCACAGCTTTCCCTTTGCACCCGCCGCGCCCGCCAGCGCTGTCAGCACCAGCGGCGCAAGCACGCCCAGCCCTTCATCCGGAAACGCCCGCGCACAGGCCGCCGCCGTATCTGCCGCGGCAAACACCGTCCATGCCGCGCCAAGCAGCAGCACGGCCTTGCCGCCCGTCCTGCCGAATGCCTCGCATGTCACCCCGCACAGCCCTGCCCCGCACGCCGTCTGGCGCAGTGCCGCGCCGATCAGCCACAAAAACACCGCCGTACCGGCGCAGCCCGCCAGCACCCACTGCCACGGCAGTCCCGCGCATGTCATCACCGCCGGAACGCTGGACGCGCCAAAGCACCACGCCGTCACCTGACGGCGCGTCAGTCTACTGTTCAATCAGGTACAGCCTCCCTTCCCGCGTGACCAGATGCGGCGGCTGCTCCTCGCCCGCGCCCAGAAGCGACGCGCGTACCGTTCCCAGCGTCACCGTCCCGCCGTGTACGCGCAGATATGCCTCTGCCTCCTCCGCCTCCGGCAGCTCGCCCTCACCAAGATACACCCGCGCCGCCGGACGCAGGCGCGGGCTCTGCGCCGCCTCGTCCAGCAGTGCATACGCCGACGCGTGCAGCACCACGTGTTCAACCGTGTCCAGCAGCAGTTGCCCTGCCGCCGTCCGCTCCATGTCCTCCATCGCCTGCTCCAGACCGACTCCGCTCCCCGCCGCCTCACCGCAGCTGACCGTTACCGTCCCGCCTGTGCGCTCGACCAGCAGCACCCGCGCCGGAAGCAGCTCTGACACCTCCATCGGCGCAAGCGGCCAGCCGCCGCAAACTGCCGCCGCCAGCACCAGAACCGGAATCAGCAGCAGACACCCCGCTTTTTTCATGCACCGCGCTCCTCTCTTGTCCGATACCGCCTGCGCCGGAGCGCATCGCCCGCGCGCACAGCGGAAAACGGCTCCAGATACGCCTCACCCAGCGAACTCAGCCCCGCCAGATGCACCAGAAGCGCCAGCGCTCCCACACTCACGCCAAACAGCCCCGCGATCCCGCCAAGCGCCGTCAGTACCAGCCGCCACAGCCGAAGCGCATCGGACAGATCCCGATCCGGAAGCGCAAAGCCGCAGATCCCCGCCGCCGCGGCCACGATCAGCGCCGCAGGCGAGACCAGCCGCGCGTCCACCGCCGCCGTACCTACAACCAGCCCGCCGATGATCGACGTGGCCGTCCCGATGGCCTGCGGCAGATGCAGTCCCGCCTCCTGCAGCACCTCAAATGCCATCAGAAGTCCGATGACCTCCAATATCGTCGGAAACGGCACATCCTGCTTGCTTGCAATGATGGCCGAAAGCAGTCTGGTCGGCAGCATCTGCGGATGAAACGCCGCCATCGCCGTGTAGACCGCCGGCAGCAGCAGCGCCACCGCCAGCGCCAGATACCGCAGAACGCGCACAAAGCTTGCCGAAACGTAATCCACCGCCCTGTCCTCGGGCGACTGCATCAGCCGCCCCAGCGTCACCGGCGCAAGAAACCCCTCCGGCAGCCCGTCAACCAGCAGCCCCACCTGTCCGTCCATCAGTCCCTGACAGAATTTATCCGTCCGCTCGGTGTACTGCATCATGGGAAACGCCGTCCGGCGGCAGCCGGTCACGCTTTCCTCCACCGATGCCGGCGAGAGCATCCCCTCCAGCCGCAGCTGTCCCAGCCGCGTGCGCATCCGCGCCACGCGCTGCGCATCGGCGCAGCCGTCCAGATAGCACAGACAGACACACGTCCCGCTGACGCGCCCGACCGTCCGCTGCTCTAATCGCAGACGCGGCGTGCGCAAATGGCGGCGCACCAGACTGGTGTTGGTGCGCAGCGTCTCGGTAAAGGCATCCTTCGCCCCCTTTACCGTATTTTCGCTTTTGGGCGCGCCGACTGCCCGCTTTTCGCCGGTCTTTGTCTCAAAGCAGAGCGCCTGTCCATCCGGATAGAGCACCACACAAAATCCGTTGAGCAGCTTTTCCACCGCGTTTTCTGTTGTCTGCGCCGCGCTGCACGAGGCGCACCAGACTGCGCCATGGAGCGCCTGCTGCATGACTTCCTCTGCACTTCCCGCACACACACATTCGCGCAGCGGCCGCAGCACCAGCTCCGCGATCTCTGCGCCCGCCGTCAGCCCGTCGATAAAAAACGCCGTCAGCGCCTGCCCGCCGGACATCACGCTGCGCTCCTCCAGATCTGCCGCGCCGCCCAGCGCTGTCCGAATTTCCTCCGGCCGCATCCTCTCCGCCTCCCACTTTTCCGTTTTTGCCGTGTATAGTATCTGCGCAGCGGCAAAAAGTATACGGCATGGTTTGCATATCCGCATAGAATGTGCTAAAATAGCCGCAAACCAGTGCGCGCAGCGTTTTCGCGCGCGAAGCGCGCAATATCCGCACGCGAAGCGTACGACGGCGTGTTTTCAACGTTTCACGTTGGAGAGAACGCTTTTGCAAATTTGCACCGCACCAAAGCCTCCACCGTTTACGGGGGAGGTGTCACGCCGCAGGCGTGACGGAAGGGGTTCTGCGTTGCCCCCCTCAGTCGGCCTTGCGGCCGACAGCTCCCCCATAAATGGGGGCGCCTTTGGTGCGCCAAAAAGACAGTGCTTCCCAGTAGCAGACGCAACTTGCCGCGCTGTCAGACATCAAGTTTCAGGGTGTAGAAGGCTTTACCAGTCTTAAAGCTATC
>CAZPYW010000162.1:0-3673 GCA_964590095.1 uncultured Oscillospiraceae bacterium
GCGCCTCGTCCAGCCAGAAGTTATGCATACTCTCGAAGAAGGGGTAGTTCATCACAGAGTCATACTCATCGCCCTGAAGCCACTGGACGCTGTCATGCCAGATTTCACCCAGCAGGAACAGATCGGGCTTGACAGCCTTCAGGGTTTGGTGCATCGTTTTCAGAAATGTATGCGAAACCTCATTGCCCACATCAAAGCGGATGCCGTCAATATGCCAGTTTTCAATCCAGTATTTGCAGCGGCCAAGGCAGTATTCTGCGACCTTCGGGTTGCAGGTGTTGAGCTTTGGCATATTATCCAAAAACGCAAAGCCGTAAAAGCGCCCGTCCCGAAGACTGGCGTATTTTCGTTCAAAGGGCAGGGTGTTGATACAGAACCAGTCAAAGTACGGCGATTTTTCGCCATGCTCCCAGACGTCCTGCCATGCGAAAAAGCCCGTTCCGCTGTGATTGAACACGGCGTCCAGCATGACGCGCATGCCAAGCCGGTGTGCCGTATCCACCAGCTCGATCAGCTCGGCCTCTGTGCCAAAGTCGGGGTCGATGGTCTCATAATCGGATATGTTGTACTTGTGGTTGGAATCGGACAGAAACAGCGGCAGCAGATAAATGCCGGTGACCCCCAGCGTTTTCAGATAGGGGAGCTTTTGCAGGATACCGGCCAGATCGCCGCCGTAGAAATCGTCGTAGCCCACCGATTCCCGATCGCTCCACGCCTTCAGCGGCATGCGTTTGGGCAGTGTACTGCCCCGACAGAAGCGATCCGGCATGATCTGATACCAGACTGTCTCCTCGACCCAGTCCGGCACCGTGATCACATCGGAGGGATTCATCCAGGGAAGCTTAAAATACTGCTTCCAGCGCCCCTTCCTGTTGAGCTGCGCCTGTGTGTAGAAATCATCCTCAAGCAGGAGAAGCGTTTCTTCTCCGCAGAAGAGCTCAAAATAATATTGCAGCCGTTTATACGCCGGACGGAGCTGCACCGTCCAGATGAAGCAGTGCCGCAGCTCCCGCCGGAGCGCCATCGGCGCGACCTTGCCAATCCAGTTGATCTCGCCGGAGATGCCATAGGCATAGGGGTCTTCATACACGATATTGACAGCTGTAACGTCTTTGCCGGTGCGGATGTTCAGCACGGCGGTGTCTTTGTCCAGCATGTAGCAATCCGTCAATGCACTTCTGTGGATAATTGCACTTGTATTCATGTCACCCTCCGGAGTCAGAGCAGGAGTCAAAGCAGTCGATGCGGCACGCCGCGTCAGCAGGAACGGCGCGGCGCGGCACGTCCCTGCTGCGAGCCGACGCGCCGCAGGCAGATACGAAAGGCATGAGGCGCAGCATGCGCCAGCTTACTTTTCCAGAATTCTCAGCTTGCTGAGCATGAGGTTTCCAAATTCGGCGTGACCATCAACGGTACAGACCTCGCCAAACAGGAACAGTCCCAGCGAGCAGGTATCAAGCGGCGCGTCCAGTATGCCGGACAGACCGGCGCAGCCAAATACGATGGCATCGGGGTCATCATAGAACGAACGCATGGCCTCGTAGACCTTTTCGTGGGAGACATAGCGCAGAAGCATCTGCTCCGGCACGTCGCGGCCGCTCTTGAGCACGCCGTTTTCCACAGAGAGATGGGCATTTATGTTGTAGGAGTCGGAAAGCGTCAGATGCTCAAAGTCGCTGTCGGCCAGAGAAAATGCGCGCTTCTTTTCCGCAAGATACTGTGCAGCGTCCACGCCGTTGATGGTCAGAATCGTTCTGGGGTCGGCGGTCGTCAGCGTGCAGGCTTCCAGAATCTCGTCATGGATGCACTTTGTCTCGGCAACGTAGGTATAGCGGTCGTCGGTGATCAGTAGAACGGCAGCGGTGCCGCCGCCGGAGAGCAGCGCCTTGCGGCCGCTGGGCGCATCAATGGCGGCTGCGCCGCCAACCATGGGGCAGGGGACGATTTCCTGTAGCTGCGCAAGGAACGCATTCTCACCACCTGCGTTTCCAAACAGCACGATCGCGGCGTAAACCTGCTGCGCGGCAGCAACGGTCTTTGCACCGGCAAGAATGCTTTCATAAGAGCCGGTGAGGCGAACGGCGTCGAGTTCACGGCGATAGACGGTAACGTTGTTCTGGGTGTTGTCACAAAGCCCCGGCAGACCAAGACTGGCGCAGCCAAAGCCGACGGCGTCATCCCAGCAGCCTGTTGTCGTAAAAGCGAGTTTTTCCATGTTCTATCTTTGTCCTCCGTTTCTGAATCATAAAATCCATAAAATCCGTGGTGCGCCGCGCTTTTTTGCGGCAGCTATACCGGCAGAAGCGCACATGCGCAGGAAACATGCCGCCACGCCGGCAAAAGACTCTGCGCGGCTGTCTGTATCTATATTCTACAAATTGCCGGATGCAGATTCTTGCACTATTTCACTCAAAAAAAGCGATTAGTTTGCGTTTTGCGGATGGGTTTCCATTGACACGCAAAAACGCGGATTTTATAATGGACTTGTAGTCAAGCAAGGAGGCGGGTAAGGTGACAAAGGAGTATGAGATCGTATCCCATGCACAATTTCGATATTTGCACGTGTTCCTTGTCCGGCTGATATCCAGAACGACCCATATCCACAGAGAGCTGGAGCTGGGGATGATTCTGGACGGGACGGTGTCGCTGAGAATCGGCGCGGATGCGCACAAACTGCAAAAGGGCGATCTGTTTCTGGTCAATCCGCTGGATGCGCATGAATTTCTCTCGGACGGCTCAGGCGTGCTGGTGCTCTCCTTTCAGATATCGCCCAGACTGATCGAGCCGTTTCTTGGCCGGACACCGGACATCCGCTACAGCGGAAGCCCCAATCTGCGCGAGCACTATACCGGCCACGCGGAAGCGTTTGCGTATTTGTCGCTGCTGTGCCTCAATCTGGCGCACAGCTGTCTGGACAGCACGGAGGATCACGCATACAGATGCTTTGCGCTGGTATCGCAGCTGCTTTTCCTGCTGAAGCGCGATCTGCCAAATCAGGAGATGGAGCAGGAGGACGAGCACGCCGCGAAGCAGAAGGGAAACAGAATTCTTTCGGTGATCGACTGCATTGAAAAAAACTTTACCCATAAGCTGCTGCTTGCAGATATTGCAAAGCAGGAGGGACTCTCCATGACCTATCTGTCCCATCTGTTCAAGGACTCGCTGGGCATCAGCTTTCAGGATTATCTGAAAGAAAAACGCTTTGCTTACGCATGCCATCTGATTGTAACGACACAGAGAAAAATACTGGACATCAGTGTCAGCAGCGGCTTTTCTGACGTGCGGTATCTGACCAGACTGTTTATGGAGCGCTTTGGCTGCACGCCAAAGGAATACAGGAAGCATGCGCACGGTTCTGATCAGAAGCCGGTTTCACCGGCTGAAAGCACGCAGTATTTTTTCACCCAACAGGAGAGCCTGCAATTGATCGCGCCCCTGCGTGCGCAAATGCGGGAAAGACTGCGGGAAATCCCGCTGTCGTATTTGCCGTAGGAGCGGGTGCGCGGATGGCGCAGCCTGTCGTCTCCGGCAGGGGAATGAAGCATGCAAATGCCCCAAAAAAGAAGACAATTTACAAATGGAAAAACACATGGCTTTATTGACACTGGTGACGGCGCGTGGTACATTGAAGCCGATATGATTTGCCTGAAAGGTGGTACCAAGATGACGATGA
>CAZPYW010000163.1:0-3669 GCA_964590095.1 uncultured Oscillospiraceae bacterium
TTATGCGCTCACTGTCCCAGGGCGGTGAAGGTGACGCTGGCCTTGAAGAGGTCGCCGTCTACGACCAGGTCGAATGCGCCGCCCTGAATGGTGGTCAGACTGTTTGCGATGGAAAGGCCAAGACCGCTGCCCTCGGTGCTGCGTGAGCTGTCGCCGCGGACAAAGCGCTCCATCAGCTCATCCGGTGAGATGTTCAGCGCGACGCGCGAAATATTCTTGAACGTGACGCAGACGCGGCCGTTTTGCTGGACACTGGACAGATAGACGCGCGTGCCGGACATGGCGTATTTGCAGATGTTGGACAGCAGATTGTCAAACACACGCCACAGCAGCCGCCCGTCGGCGCTGATCTGCGGGCTGGATGCGTCCAGCTGCATCACCGGCTCAAGCCCCGCCGTTTGCAGCCGGTCGGCGTACTCGCCCAGCACCTGTCCCAGCAGAACGTTGACGTCTGTCGGCTCAAGCTTGCAGCTGAGGTTGCCGGTGGAGGCCTTGGAGGCCTCGACCAGATCCTCGGTCAGCTTTTTCAGTCTTGCGGACTGGCGATCCAGCACCTCAAGATACTCCCGCGCCTTTGGCGGTTCAAGCGGCTCTTTTTTCAGCAGATCGACGTAGTTGACGATCGAGGTCAGCGGCGTCTTGATATCGTGAGAGACGTTGGTGATCAGCTCAGTCTTCAGCCGCTCTGAGCGCATCTGCTGCTCAACGGCCTTCTGCATCCCGTCGCCGATGGCGTTGAGATCCTCGGCGTGGCGCTTAAAGTCCCAGAAAAGGTTTTTCGTGTCGATCTTGCTTTGCAGCTCGCCCGCGGCCAGCCGCTGCCCGCCGGCAAGGAGCTTCTTTGCGCCGATCAGGACAAAGCCGATGAGCGCGGTGAGCGCCAGCCGCGTGAAAAACCAGAGCAGAACTACGGACTCAGGGCGGAAACCGATCAGGCAGATAAATTCAACCAGACACAGGCCAAACCACAAAAGCCCCGCCTTCCAGTACAGCGGCAGATTGCCGCACAGATAACACACGCCGCGCCACAGCATGCGGCAGAAGCGGACGCACAGTCCCAGCGCCCAGCAGATCAGCGTGCGCTTGTACCAGCCGCCGGCCTTGCACCGCGCGGCAAAGCTCATGCACAGCGGCAGGAGAAGCGCCGTGCCCAGCAGCACATACAGCGCGGTCGGAATGGCGATGCAGAGCCAGGAGCCGTTGAAAATGTCTCCGAACCAGTCGTATATGGAGCTTACGCTGCCGATCATCACGCCGATCAGCAGCAGATCGGTCACAGCCAGAAGATCCAGCGGCAGCCGGTCAAACCAGCAGAGGTGGATGCCGTCCACGCCGCGCCGGTGTCCGGCTGCACACAGCAAAAAGACAAACAGCGCCAGAGACAGCAGCGCCGACACGCACAGCACGACGATCAACAGATCACGATTTGCGATCAGCCCGTTTATAAACACCCAGTCGCGATGAAAGCTGTCCCTGGCGGTCAGATCTTCGCGGAGATAGCCCACCAGCGTGTAGGTCTCCTCCTCAAACTCGGTGTAGTGGACGTCGGCCGTGACATCGACATCGCCGTTTGCGCTCTCTGCTACGTGCAGCTCATAGTCAAAGCCATAGGTATCGCTGCGTGCATACTGTTCATCGGCGTATTTCCAGAAGGCTTCTTCACTTTGGAAGACCTCCACCCCATTTACGGGGGTTTCGTTCACGCGCACGACGATAAGAGAGGTATCCTGCTCCAGATAGCGGCTGTTTGCAAAGTCGGTGTTGCCGTACTTGTCCAGCTGCGTCCCCTTGCCGCCGCTGAAGACCAGCTTTCCTGCCGCGTCATAGACGCCAAAGTAGAAGTTGGTGTTTTCCGGCGCAAAATATTCCAGATAGTCCTCTTCCCACTGTGGGTCATAGTCATCGGGGTTTGCATTGTGCGCGCGGGTATCCTGATAATAGCGCTCGGCCATCATCATTGGTTCGGAAAAGGTACGCGCGCCGAAGGAATGCTCGCGCAGAAGCTTTGCCCCGCCGTCATAGTAGGCATCCTCCGCGGCCAGACAGATCACGCCCAGACCGGACAGCGCCGTCCCGAGCAGGAACGCAGCCAGCAGCAGCGCGGCGCCAAGCTGCACCCAGATATCATCCCGAAGCTTTTTCATGTGTCCGTCTCCTTTTTCCCGCATTTCGCGCCAGCAGCAGCACCGCGCCCGCTAACAGCCACGGCCAGAGCCGCGATTTTTTCTGTTTCATCTGCATTCTGCCTCCATTTTATAGCCCTTGCCCCAGACGACCTTGAGATAGCGCGGGTCGGCGGGGTTGATCTCGATTTTTTCACGGATATGCCGGATATGTACCGCCAGCGCGTTGTCCGCGTTGAGCGGAAGCTCGCCCCAGACGTTGCGGTAGATCTCGGACGGCGGGAAGACCTTTCCTGCGTTTTTCATCAGAAAATGCAGGATGTCATATTCCTTTGGCGTCAGACTGACGCTTTCGCCGTCTACGGTCACGGCCTTTGCCGCGTCATCCAGCTCAATGCCGTCCAGCTTCAGCACCGACGGCGCGGGCGCGCCGCCGCCCAGCTGGAGATAGCGCCGCAGCTGTGAGCGCACACGCGCGAGTACCTCGACCGGATTGAACGGCTTTGTGACGTAGTCATCCGCGCCGACGTTCAGACCGAGAATTTTATCGCTGTCCTCAGACTTGGCTGTCAGAAAAATGACGGGAACGTTGGAGAACGTGCGAAGCTGTGACATGGTGCTGATGCCGTCCATGCCGGGCATCATGATGTCCAGCAGCACCAGCTGCACCTCCTCACGGCGCAGCACGTCCAGCGCCTCTGCGCCGCAGTACGCGGTCAGCACACGGTAGCCGTCGGACTCAAGATAAATTTTCAGTGCGGCGACGATGTCCTTTTCGTCGTCACAGACCAGAATCGTATGCATATCCTCACCTCATGTCCATATCATATAGAAAAAGAGCTTAAGATACAATTGGGAAAAATCTTAAGATTTGATAAACTTCCCCTTGACCGGCGGGAAAAAATATGGTATTCCAGAAGCATAAACCTGATGGGAGGCAAATCATGAAAGTTTTACTTCTGAACGGAAGCCCGCACGAGCATGGCTGCACGGCCACGGCGCTGGGCGAGATGGAAAAGGTCTTTGCCGCCGAGGGCATTGAGACCGAGCGTGTCTGGATCGGCAACCAGCCGTGCGGCGGCTGCATTGCCTGCAAATCCTGCTATCAGACGCACCGCTGCGCCTTTGGCGGCGGCGTAAATGAGTTTGTCGAAAAGGCGAAAACGGCCGACGGCTTTGTTTTCGGCTCGCCGGTACACTATGCGGCGGCCAGCGGCAATCTTACGGCGTTCCTTGACCGCGCATTTTACTCCGCGCCGTCCGAGGTCTTCCGGTATAAGCCCGCAGCGGCCATCGTCTGCGCGCGGCGCGGCGGAACGACAGCGGCCTTTGACCAGCTGAACAAGTACATGACCATTTCCCAGATGCCCATCGTTTCCTCGTCCTATTGGAACCAGGTACACGGCTCTGCGCCGGAAGAGGTGCTGGAGGACAAGGAGGGCGTGCGCTGTATGCGTGTGCTGGCGCACAATATGGCGTGGCTTCTGCGCTGCATCGAGGCCGGACGCGCCGCAGGCGTGGCAATGCCCGCCGCCGAGCCGCCGGC
>CAZPYW010000164.1:0-3663 GCA_964590095.1 uncultured Oscillospiraceae bacterium
GTGAGCGGGTGCTGGACAGCTTTATCCGGCTGCCAAACGGCGCGAACGCGGCGTTTTATGAGCTGCGCGCGCTGTCGCACGCGGGCGTGCAGGCGGTGCGTGTGATCCCGCGCTATCAGGGGATCGGGACGGTCGGTGTGGTCGTGGCGACGGTAAACGGTGTGCCGGATGAGGCGCTGCTGGCAGAAATTCAGGACGATCTGGACGCGGTGCGCGAGATCGCGGTGGATGTGACGGTAATGGCGCCGCAGACGAAGCAGGTGGACATCAGCGCCACGATCTGGCCGGAGCGCGGCGTGACATTTGCCGAGGCAAAGGCGGCGGCGCAGACGGCGCTTGAGGCGTACTTTGACGGAAACCGGCTTGGCGAGCCGGTCTATCTGGCGCGGCTGGGAAAGCTGCTGTATGACACCGGAAAGGTGCGCAACTATACCATAAGCACGCCGACGAGCGATCTTGCGGGTGAGGATACCAGTCTGCCGCAGCTTGGCACGGTGACGCTGACGGAGGGGACATGATGCGCTATGCGGAGGAACTGACGCGGCTGTTGCTGCCGCTGGGTGTATATACGTTTGCAGAGGGGAGCTTTTCGCTGGGAGAGCTGCAGGCGCTGGGCGATGCGCTTGACGCGCTGTACGCCAACGCGCAGGCGGCGCAGCGCGAGTCGATCGTCATGACGGCAGAGGGCGAGGGGCTTGCGCAGATGGAGCAGCTGTTTCGCCACAGGGCGGCAGCACAGGACGCGGCTGCCCGCCGCGCCGCCATTGCGGGCTTTTTGCAGATCGGCGGCGACAGCTTTACGGCACAGGCGTTGAGCCGCTGTCTGCGCGCCTGCGGCGCGGCGTGCCGCGTGGAGGAAACGGGCGTAAATCGCGTGCGGGTGAGCTTTCCGGATGTGATGGGTATACCGGACGGCTTTGCGCGGATGCAGGTCATCATTGGGGATATTCTGCCGTGTCAGCTGGAGATCAGCTATTACTTCCGTTACTGCACCTGGGCAGAGACGATGCGCTATGCGCTGCGCTGGCGCGATCTGAACGCGATGACCTGGCACGCGTGGCGGGTCTACAGACAATAGAAAAGCGCCCATATAGATGATGGGCGCAAATAAAATCAGCAAGCCTCCATATGCGAAAGCATATGGAGGCTTTTATATGGGCTGGTTGGATAGGCTAGTTGGAATCAGGCGCGTCCGGCTCGGATGAGACAGAGGTGTCTGCGGGGGGCTGTGCGGGTGGAGTAAACATCTGCTCGTATTTTTCGCGCTGACGGCTCCAGCGGCCACGGCCGGAGAGAAGCGCGCGCAGACCTGCGCCGCCGCCAAAGGCAGTGAGCAGCGCAAGCGGCACCATCCACAAAAGCGGCTGGCCGCCGGTCAGGAATGCGGCAAGCCGGTCGAGTGCAGACGCCTCCGGCTGCAGCGCGGGGGATGCGGCCTCCGGTGCAGAGGCGGCAGATACAGCGGGCGCGGGAGTCTCATGCACAGTCGTCGGTGTCATGGTGAGGTTTGCAGCGGTGCTGGTAGGCGCGGTGGATTCTTCTTCCGCTGCGGAGGCTTCCGGCATCGTGCCCTGTTCAGCGGCGGCAAGTGCGGCCGCATATTGCCGGTCGGTGTAGTCGGTCAGCTCACGCGCAAGCTGCGCGCAGATCGCCTCACCGCCGACGTTGCAGGTATAGACGGCAAGCAGAAACGGCTGGCTGGCATAGATAATGCCGACATCGTTCTCATAGCCGGAATAGCTGCCGTATTTGTGGGCAATGTCATACTCGGTGACATCACGCTTAAAATACATATCGGGGCAGGCAAGAAGCAGATACGAGAGCAGCTCGGGATAATCCGCGGCATGCTCATAGAGATACTGCAAAACCTCCATCATCATGCGCACACAGTAGTGATTGTCTACGTAATATACAGGGTCGATCTCATCGTCGGTCATGGTGAAATATTTGCGCATGGCCTGCTTATACGCAGGAAAGCTGCCGATGGCGTCGATCATGGCATGGGAGATCTCATTTTCAGAGTTTACAATGCTGCGGTAATGCGCATTTGCAAGCGTGGTGCCGCCGATGCTGCTCTCGGGCGACAGCTCGCCCGCTTGTTCCAGCTGGTAGTAATAAAGATTCAGCGGGAGCTTGTACGTGCTGCCTGCAAGCATAAAGCAGGTGTCATTCCAGGCATAGCTTTCGCCGGTGACGGTGTTGTAGTAGCTGATGGAAAAGTTCGTTTCGTCCAGGGCGTATGCCGCGCGCAGATCATCCATCAGCTGTTCCAGCGTGCGCGTATCGGGTGCTGTCTCGTCCAAAACGGCAGAATCACCGACTGTAGCCTGCGCGCAGACCGGCATACAGAGCAGCGACAGCAGCAGGGACAGCGCGAGCAGCAGTGCGGCAGAACGACGCAGGCGGTGTGTAAAAAATGGGCGCATCTGCGCACCTCCAATTGACGTTTTTGCCATGATACCGCAAAAAAGCGCGGAAATCAAGCGGGGCAGTCACGAACGCCGCCGACGGGGCATATAGTATCGTGTATACAAAAACGGACGAACGACCCTGAGCCGCCCTGGCATGCAGTCGGATGGCGGTATTCGGGGGCGGCAGCTTTCCGGCGCAGTCTGCCCGGGAGAATCCTATAAGGAGTGATCGCATGAGTCAAAATACAGGAAGCTACACCACGACCGGCATGCAGTCGGGCTGCGGCGCACCGCAGCAAAGCTGCTGCCAGACACCCAAAGAGAGCTGTACACAAAACGAAAGCGTGCAGCAGGAAAATACCTGTGCCGTGCAGGAGGCAGAGCAGAGCTGTGCCTGCCGCGACAGTCTGGCCGCTGCGTTACAGCTTTTGTGCAGCGGGGATCTGCCGGCGCTGGTGGATTTTAACCGCTTCGCATTTCTGACGGACAATTTCCAGATCGGCGCGTATCTGGTCTGTCCCTGCGGGCAGAGCGGGACATACGACAATCTTTCGGATACGCTGAGCGGTACGTTCAGCCGCTTTACGCCGTGCTCGTGTGAGCTGATCGACGTGTCCGGTACGGTGTACGGCCCGACGCCCTATTATAGACCCCAGACGGTTGCAAATCTGTTTACCGTGATCGGAGAAAATCTGGACGGCGTGGACGATGCACAGGGCTTTATCAACGCCATGGACGCACTGGCTGCGCGCATCGATCCGGAAAACAGCGAATATCGCCCTGCGCTGCTGCGCGCATTTTTGCCGCTGCTGGGCGCATGCTCGTGTCCCAATCTGTCGGTCAGTGAGGTTTCGCTCTGCGCGCTGCGCGCCATTGCGTTTGAGGCCTCCGGCGCGACAACGGAGCAGCAGACGTATAATTATCAGGCGGCAAAGCAGACCCTGCTGCAAATTCTGCGTCCCAAGTGCCCGCCACCCTGTAAGCCCTGCACCCCGCCGCGGCCAAAGCCCTGTACGGTGCCGCAGTGCTGTGAGAACAAGGGAATTTTGTCCTCGATGGATCGGTGCGGCATGGCGCATACGGTGTCGCTGACGGCAGGAAATCTGCTGCTGGTGGGTGCGACGCTTCTGGGGACGATCGGAAACGCGCTGATTTTGAGCAGCGACGCGCAGAGCCGCTTCTATTTCGTCTGCGGCGAGAGCGTGGAGTTTATCGGGTGATATGCGCGCCCCGCAAGGGGCGCGTTATCTCT
>CAZPYW010000165.1:0-346 GCA_964590095.1 uncultured Oscillospiraceae bacterium
AACGCCGGCCTGATCGAGCTTGGAGAACGTATCGGACTCATAGATCTTGCGGTCATAGTAGGAGGCCAGGAACTTGCCGGCGTCGTCGCGGGAGAAGCCGAACGTCATCTGGGTCAGGTCGTTGGTGCCGAAGGAGAAGAACTCGGCCTGATTTGCGATGGCATCAGCAGTCAGCGCAGCACGCGGGATCTCGATCATGGTGCCGACCTTGTACTGCATGTCACTGCCGGCGGCCTTGATGATCTTCTTGGCGGTCTGGTCGATGACGGACTTGACGTATGCAAGCTCTTTTTCCTCGCCAACCAGCGGAACCATGATCTCGGGCACGATCTTCCATGCCGGACGG
>CAZPYW010000165.1:356-3661 GCA_964590095.1 uncultured Oscillospiraceae bacterium
AGCGGTCTGCATCTTGGCGATTTCGGGGTAGGTGACGTCCAGACGGCAGCCACGATGACCCATCATGGGGTTGAACTCATGCAGGCCGGCGATGACCTGGTTCAGATGCTCAACGGTCAGACCCATTTCCTCAGCCAGGTTCTTGATGTCCTCGGGATCGGTGGGGACGAACTCATGCAGGGGCGGGTCAAGCAGACGGATGGTAACGGGACGACCCTTCATGGCCTCATAGATGGCCTCGAAGTCACTCTGCTGGATGGGCTCGAGCTTGGCCAGAGCCTTCTCGCGCTGTGCAGAGGTCTCGGAGACGATCATCTCGCGGATGGCCTTGATGCGGTCAGCCTCAAAGAACATATGCTCGGTACGGCAAAGGCCGATGCCCTCGGCGCCGAATGCGACAGCCTGTGCTGCGTCGGCGGGCGTGTCGGCGTTGGTGCGGACGCCCAGCTTGCGGAACTTGTCAGCCCAGCTCATCAGGCGGTCAAAGTTGCCGGAGATGGCAGCGTCAGCAGTCTTGATCTTTTCGCCGTAGATGTTGCCGGTGGAGCCGTCGATGGAGATCCAGTCGCCTTCCTTATAGACCTTGCCGCCAAGCTCAAACTTCTTGTTGGCCTCGTCCATCTTGATGGCGCCGCAGCCGGAGACACAGCAGGTGCCCATGCCGCGCGCAACAACAGCAGCGTGAGAGGTCATGCCGCCGCGGACAGTCAGAACGCCCTGTGCATAGTGCATGCCTTCGATATCCTCGGGGCTGGTTTCCAGACGAACCAGAACGACCTTGTGACCGTTCTTGCCCCACTCGGTAGCGGTCTCAGCGGTGAAGACGATCTTGCCGCAGGCAGCGCCGGGAGAGGCGGCCAGACCGGTGCCGATGACCTTGGCCTTCTTCAGAGCGGCTGCGTCGAACGTCGGGTGCAGCAGCGCGTCCAGGCTCTTCGGGTCGATCATGGCGACGGCTTCTTCTTCGGTGATCATGCCCTCGTCGACCAGATCGCAGGCGATCTTCATGGCAGCGGCAGCGGTACGCTTGCCGTTACGGGTCTGGAGCATGTAGAGCTTCTTATTCTCAATGGTGAACTCCATGTCCTGCATATCACGATAGTGATACTCAAGCTTGGCGCAGATATCGACGAACTGCTGATAAGCCTCGGGCATGACCTCGGCCAGCTGATCGATGCTCTGCGGGGTGCGGACGCCGGCGACGACGTCTTCGCCCTGTGCATTCATCAGGAACTCGCCGAACAGCTTCTTCTCGCCCGTGGCGGGGTTACGCGTGAACGCGACGCCCGTGCCGGAGGTATCGCCGGTGTTGCCGAAGACCATGGACTGGACGTTGACAGCGGTGCCCCAGTCGGAGGGGATGTCGTTCATGCGGCGGTAGTAGATGGCGCGGGGGTTGTCCCAGGAGCGGAAAACGGCCTTGATGGCGCCCATCAGCTGTACCTTGGGATCCTGGGGGAATTCTTCGCCCAGCTTTTCCTTGTACTCGGCCTTGAACTTCTCAGCCAGCTCTTTGAGATCATCAGCGGTCAGCTCGGTGTCGAGCGTGACGCCGCGAGCCTCTTTCATCTCGTCGATGAGCTGCTCAAAATACTTCTTGCCAACTTCCATGACGACGTCGGAGTACATCTGGATGAAGCGGCGGTAGGAGTCGTATGCAAAACGGGGATTGTTGGTCTTCTTGGCGAAAGCAACGACGACCTCGTCGTTCAGACCAAGGTTCAGGATGGTATCCATCATGCCGGGCATGGAAGCGCGTGCGCCGGAACGGACGGAAACGAGCAGCGGGTTGTAAAGATCACCGAACTTCTTGCCGGTCATCTCTTCCAGCTTTTCGACGTACTGCATGATCTCGGCCTCGATGTCGGCGTTGATCTGACGGTCGTCCTTATAATACTGCGTGCAGGCCTCGGTGGTGATGGTAAAGCCCTGCGGGACGGGCATGCCAAGGTTGGTCATTTCGGCCAGGTTGGCACCCTTGCCGCCAAGCAGCTCACGCATTTTGCCGTTACCTTCGGAGAACAGGTAGACGAACTTGTTAGACATGGTTTGAACCCCTTTCCAATGTTTGGACAGAACATCTTTCGCTCTGTGCCAGAGTGTTTGTTTTTCTATGATTGACTGACAAATACATACTATAACACATTCCGGCAGGAATGCAAACGAAAATTAGAATTTTCAACAAAATTTTTTCGATTCGCTCGATTTTTTCACTTCCAATTCACGCAGTTTGCACAATTTGTCCAGTCCGGCAAAAAAAGCGCGCCGCTTTTTCCAGAAAGCGGCGCAAAACGGAGTGAGACAGAGAAGCTCAGCGCGTGGAGACAGGCTGCTGCGCGTCTGCGTGCTTGGCAATGCGGATGGTCAGAACGATCTCGTCGGCGTTTTCCAGCTGCTCGCTTGAGGCGCTGACACCGGCCGCACAGGCAAGGGCAAGATGGTGATGGACGGTGTTGAGAAACAGCCGCGCATCGCGCAGCCGAAACGCGCCAAGTCCGCGCCGCACGGGTGGGGGCGCGGCCAGCTGGGACTCGACATACTGCTCGGTTTTGGCAACCGTCCAGCCGCCCTCGGCGGCAAGCGCCACGGCGCGCAGCTGCGTCCGCGCATCCGGCAGCCGCAGCAGCGCACGGGCATGGCGCTCGGTCAGCCCCGCCTCCTGCAGCCGCTCAAGCACCTCGGGCGGCAGGCGCAGCAGACGCAGCTTGTTGGCAACGGCACTCTGGCTTTTGCCAAGACGGCGGGCGGCCTGCTCCTGCGTCAGACGGTATTCGTGCATCAGACGCGCGATGCCAAGCGCCTCCTCAACAAAGCTGAGGTCGCGCCGCTGTAAATTTTCGACCAGCGCCAGAAGACCGGAGGTCTGCGCGTCGGTGCTGAGACACAGGCAGGGGACACGCTCCAGTCCGGCCAGCCGCGCCGCGCGCAGGCGGCGCTCACCGGCGACCAGCTCCCAGCCGTTTTCGGTGTGCCGGACGGTGAGCGGCTGTAAAACGCCGTAGACGGCGATGCTGTCGGCAAGCTCGCTCAGCGCGGCTGCGTCAAAGCTCCGGCGCGGCTGCGCGGGATTGGGGCGCAGCTCACGCACCGGCAGAAAAAGCACCTGCGTACCGCTGGCCGCATCGGCCGGCTCTTTTGTACGAACCATCACATGACCCCCAGACAGTTGTGCAGCTGCGCGGCCAGTTGCCGCGCGCCGCGTATGGGGGTATTGTAAACCCTGCCGGACAAGAAAACACGGGAATTTTGACGCCGGAGGCGGGATTCTGCACGCTGCGCGTGCAGCGCGCATGTTCAGCGTTTCA
>CAZPYW010000166.1:0-3627 GCA_964590095.1 uncultured Oscillospiraceae bacterium
GGCAGTAGCAAATCTGTAGGAGCGCATCTCTCCAACGTGAAACGTTGAAACAGGGATGTTGCGCCCTCTGGGCGCAAAAATCACCTTTTCTCATTGAGAAAAGGTGATCCTGTCTATTTTCTGATGCGTTTATCGCCGCGCGAGGCGCTGATCAGGCCGGTCTCTGTCCCGTTCCAGATACGCACATAGTTTTCCCGATGCTTGTACAAAATTGCAACGGTTGCCACGCAGACAATGGCTACGGCTACCCAGCTGCGCTGGCGCAGCGCCGTGTAGATGGGGTAGGAAACGACTGTCGTCACCGTCCCGACCACGATATAGTCCGTAACCAGCGTGACGATCACAACCGCCGCCATCAAAATCAGCGCGAACTTCCATTGCAGCGCAAGCACCATCCCAAGATAGGACGCAAAGCCCTTGCCGCCGCGGAATTTCAGATAAAACGGATACATGTGCCCCAGCACACACGCAACCCCTGCGACTGTACCGCCCAGCAGCGCATCGGGAAGCAGCCACTTTGCCAGCAGGACGGCAGCCACGGCCTTCCCAATGTCATGCACACCGACGGCAATGCCCGCCGGCCAGCCCAGCAGGATCATGGCGTTGGACGCGCCCAGATTGCCCGAGCCGTTTTTTCGCAGGTCAACACCCAGCAGCCGTGAAAGATAAAGCGCCATATTGGAACAGCCGAGCAGATATCCCATCAGCGCCGCAAGAACATATTGATACATTTTGAACCTGCTTTCCGCCGCGTTTCTACGGCTTTTTCTCTTTGGTTCCCTGTATCATACAGTATATATCCTGCGCGCGTGGATTACAAGGCTTTTTCCGGTTTCTCAGCCTGAATGTTGGTTTTGCACTTTATGCGCACAATTTTTACATGCAGAAAGGATGACACGATCATGTGTACCGCCATTACGCTTTACACCGATTCGTTCTACATGGGTCGGACGCTTGACTATGAATTTTCCTATGGTGACGAGATCACCATCACGCCGCGCAATTTTCCGCTCCCGCTTGCGCACGGCGGCGTGCTTTCTGCGCACTACGCGCTGATCGGCATGGCGCATGTCGCAGACGGCTATCCGCTTTACTATGAAGCAGCCAATGAGCATGGCCTTTGCATGGCCGGACTGAACTTTGTCGGAAACGCCGTCTATGCCGATTCTCTGCGCGCCGGCGCGCAGAATATTGCGCAGTATGAGCTGATTCCATGGCTGCTTTCGCAGTGCGCCGATCTTACGCAGGCGCGCGAGCTGCTAAAGCAGCTCAATCTGATGTCCACGCCGTTTTCTCCGCAGCTTCCATCTGCGCAGCTGCACTGGCTCCTTGCCGACAAAAGCGGCTGCATCGTGATTGAATCGGACAGGGACGGCCTGCATCTCTATGACAATCCGGTCGGCGTGCTCACAAATAATCCGCCGTTTCCTGTCCAGCTGCATCGCCTCAGTGACTATCGTTCGCTTTCCCCGCGCCAGCCGGAAAACACATTTGCACCTGCACTGCCGCTTGCGCTCTACAGCCGCGGGATGGGCGCGCTGGGTCTGCCAGGTGATCTTTCCTCTTCCTCGCGCTTTGTCCGTGCCGCCTTTACGCGTGCACATGCACACTGTACAGACAGCGCAGAAGACAGCGTCAGCCAGTTCTTCCACATTCTCGGGACGGTGGAGCAGACGCGCGGCTGCTGCGCAGTATCGGACGGCAAGTTTGAGTACACCATCTATTCCTCCTGCATCAGCGCCGCGCGCGGCATTTATTTCTACACGACCTATGAAAACCGGCAGATCACCGCTGTTGACATGCACAAAACCGATCTGGATGGCAAAGCGCTCACGCGCTATCCCCTGCTCCGCCGCCAGTCGGTTTTTGCCCAGAACTGAGCGCATAGGCTGCGCTTTTGCCTACAGCACGCTGGTCAGCAGCCATTCGATCACGCCATAGATCACGCTTGCCGTGATGCCATAGACAATAACCGGCCCTGCAATGACAAACATCTTTGCCGCCATGCCGGTCACAAGCCCCTCTGCGCGAAAGTCCATTGCGGGTGAGACAACCGCATTTGCAAAGCCTGTGATCGGAACCAGCGTTCCAGCACCTGCGTGCTTTGCGATGTCGTCATAAACGCTCAGTGCAGTCAGTACGCTGCTGATAAATACCATTGTGATTGCTGTTGCGGTTCCGGCGCGCTCGGCATTCAGTCCGGCCGCCTTCCAGCCGTTTTGTACCAGCTGCCCCAGCGTGCAGATTGCACCGCCGATCAGAAATGCAAGCACCATGTCTTTTACCAGCGGTGACTTTGGCGCCATCTGCGCGGCGAGTGCCTGATATTCCTTTTTACTGATCTTCACAAAAAAATCCCCCTTTGACATAGCTTCTGTCAAAGGGGGAATTTTTATGCATAAGAATGAAGCTTACACCAGCTCGATGATAGCCATCTCTGCGCCGTCGCCCTTGCGCGGCCCAAGACGGGTCACACGGGTGTAGCCGCCGTTACGGTCGGCATACTTGGGTGCGATTTCCTTAAAGAGCTTGTTTGCAACATCTTCCTTGGTGATGAAGCCAAGCGCCTTGCGGTAGGTGGCGAGCGTGTTCTTCTTACCCAGCGTTACCATCTTCTCGGCAACGGGCTGGACTTCCTTTGCTCGATAGAAAGTCGTTTCGATCTTGCCATTTTCGAACAGATCGGTGGTCTGCTGACGCAGCAGAGCCTTTCTCTGATCGCTGGTCTTGCCGAGCTTTCTCGTACCAAACATGAGGTTTTCCTCCTTCTTAAAAGGTTATTGCAATTAGTTGTTGTTTGCGCTGCCGGAATCGTCGCTGGCAAGACTCAGACCCATCATGGCGAGCTTGTTCTGCACCTCTTCCAGGGACTTTCTGCCCATGTTGCGAACCTTCATCATGTCCTCGCCGGTTCTGGAGATCAGATCCTCGACATTGTTGATGTTGGCGCGCTTGAGGCAGTTGAAGCTGCGGACGGAGAGGTCAAGCTCTTCGATCGTCAGTTCCAGAACCTTGTCGCGGTGTGTTTCAGGCTTCTCGGCCATTGTGGGCTTGCTTGCGACCGTTTCAGACAGGTCGGTGAACAGGCTGAGGTGGTCAGAGAGGATCTTTGCGCCCAGACTGACAGCATCCCTTGCAGAGATGGTAGAATCCGTCCAGACTTCCAGCGTCAGCTTGTCATAGTCGGTCATATTGCCTACACGGGTGTTTTCTACGGTGTAGTTCACCTTGTAGACCGGCGTATAGATCGAGTCTACGGCGATCGTTCCGATGGGCATGTTGGGCGTCTTGTTCTTGTCGGACGAGACATATCCGCGGCCGTGGCTGAGCGTGATCTCCATGTTGAAGTTCGCGTCAGGGCCAAGGGTGCAGATGTGCAGCTCGGGATTGAGGATCTCAACCTCGCCGTCTGCCTTGATGTCGCCGGCAGTAACCTCGCGCTCACCAGTTGCATCGATGAAAACGGTCTTGGTTCCCTGGCAGTGCAGTCTTGCGATGATCTTCTTGACATTCAGCACGATCTCGGTCACGTCTTCCTTGACTCCAGGGATGGTGGAAAACTAATTCTGGACGCCCGCTATCTTGATGGAGGTCGCGGCCTTTCCGGGGAGAGAGGAAAGAAGAATT
>CAZPYW010000167.1:0-3626 GCA_964590095.1 uncultured Oscillospiraceae bacterium
TTCCAGATGCCCACACCGGCAAAACCGTATTCCTCGACCAGACGCAGCTTGGCCAGCGCGCTGCGCGCGTCCTCAAACCAGACCTCATGCACGAGGCCGTCCGGCGCGGTGTAGACAAAGTACGGCGTCTGCGCCGTCTGGTCAAAGCGAATTTCCGCGCCAACCTGTACAGCCAGCTCTGCCGCGGCCTCATTTCCAAGTGAGACGGCGCGTGTCTGCCCGCGCTGATACGGCAGCGTCCAGTCGTAGGCGTAGTTTGGAAAGCCCAGCAGAATTTTTTCCGGCGCGAGCTCCTGCACGGCATAGTCCAGCACGCGCCGCACCGACCCGATCGGCGCCACCGCCATCGGCGGGCCATAGGTATAGCCCCATTCATACGTCATCAGCAGCACCAGATCGGCGGCGCGGCCGATGGCGGCGTAGTCGTGTCCCTCATACAGCGCGCCGGACTGCTGCGCGCTCGTCTTGGGGGCAAGCGCCGCAAGCAGCACGCCGCCTGCCGCGTTGACCGCCGTGCGCAGCTGCGCAAGAAAGGCGGCATACGCCTCGCGCAGTTCTGCGCCCAGAAATTCAAAGTCCACGTCCACACCGGCATACCCGCGCGCAGACAGCTGCGCCGTGACGCGCGCAATCAGACGCTGCGTTTTCTCCTCGCTTTGCAGGACCTCGGCGGCGCGGGCGGCAGAAAACGTGCCGTCCTCGCCCAGCGTGGACAGGTGCAGCAGCGGCGAAACGCCGTATGCCTGCGCAAGACGGAGGAGCGTCTCATCCTCTGCCGCGACCAGATCGCCCGTGGATGTGATGCCGTAGGTAAAGGGGATCAGCCAGCTGGCATAGGGCAAAATCCCGCGCAGCGTGCGCTGCGTGACGTAGGGATAGGCGTAGCCGCTGACGAGCGCCGGACGCGTGGCCGCCTGCTCCAGTCGGATGACCAGCGTCTGGTCGGGGTAAATCGTCGTGCCGCCGCTGAGATTGGGGTTGTTGCGCCAGAGCGTATGTACCGTCACGCCAAAGCGCGCGGCGATGGAGAAAAGCGTGTCACCCGCGCGCACACGGTAGGTCAGCAGCGGCTGCAAAATCAGAAGCGCCTGCCCCACCGCCAGCCGGTACGGCTCACGCAGGCCGTTGTATCGCGCGATCAGCGCGGGGGCAATGCCGTATTCCTGCCCGATGGCATACAGCGTCTGCCCCGCGCGCACCACATGGATATGCAAACAAACCACCTCAAAACAGGATATGCGCCCGCTGCGCGGCTTGTGTTTGGCCGGCGGCGGTGGTATACTGATACCGGTTCAGGGAATAGACTGTATTTGAAATCGGACAAGACAGGGGGACGGCGTATGATCGAGCTTTCTTCGCTTGGCGCGTGGCGCACCTATTTACATGATGAGACGCAGCAGCCGTATTTTCAGGCGCTTTGCGCGCAGCTGGACGCGCTGTATCAGGAAAAGACCATCTATCCGCCGCGTGAGCAGCTGTTTTCCGCGTTTGCGCTGACGCCGCCCGAGCGGGTGCGCGTGGTGATTCTGGGGCAGGATCCCTATCATGAGCCGGAGCAGGCGCACGGACTGGCCTTTTCCGTGCGGCAGGGCGTGCGGATGCCGCCGTCGCTGCAAAATATCTCGAAAGAGCTGCAAGCCGATCTTGGCCAGCCGCCGCTCTCCTGCGGCTGTCTGCTGCCATGGGCAGAGCAGGGGGTGTTTTTGCTCAACGCCGTTTTGAGCGTGGAGCAGGGAAAGGCCAACAGCCACAAAAAGCTCGGCTGGGAGCGCTTTACCGACGCCGTTGTTGCGCGTCTTGCGCAGCTGCCGCAGCCGGTGGCGTTTGTTCTGTGGGGTGCACAGGCGCAGAAAAAGGCAGCGGTTGCCGCGGCCTCGCCCTATCCCCGACTGGTGCTTTGTGCCGCGCATCCAAGCCCCCTCAGCGCATATCGCGGATTTTTGGGGAGTCGGCCGTTTTCACAGGTCAACGCGTTTTTGTCTGCGCACGGTGAGCGGGAAATCGACTGGCGGATATAAACCGGAGCAAAACGGCGCTGTGGGCGCGCAGCCTGCGGCGCCGGAAATTGGACTTGAAATTCTATCTATCCGGTAGTATAGTAGGTTAAAACAGAAACAGGAGGAAACGATCATGATGGTCTCGACCCGCGGGCGCTATGCGCTGCGCGTGATGATCGATCTGGCGCAGAACCAGCAGGACGAGCGCTTTGTCCCGCTGGCTGAGATCGCGCAGCGACAGGGGATCTCGGAAAAATATCTGGAAAGCATTCTGGTTGTCCTGTCCAAAAGCGGGATGCTGCTGGCGCTGCGCGGCAAGGGGGGCGGCTATCGGCTGGCGCGTCCGGCCGAGGCCTATACGGCACAGGAGATTTTGCAGCTGACCGAGGGCTCGCTTGCGCCGGTGGCGTGCATGAAGACGGGCGAAAGCTGTCAGCGCGCGGAATGCTGTCCCACGCGGCCGATGTGGCGCGGACTGGATCGCGTGATCGCGGAATATCTGGGCGGCTGGACGCTGGCGCAGCTGGCGCAGGATGCGGAGGCGGGCGGCGTATGAAAAGCATTTTGACCGCCATGTCCGGCGGCGTGGACAGCGCGGTGACGGCCGTGCTGCTGCGGCAGATGGGCTATCGCGTCGGCGGCGCGGTGATGTGCCTGCACGAAAACGCGTCGCGCGAGGTCGCGGACGCACAGCGCTCGGCGGCGCAGCTGGGGCTGGATTTTCACGTGTTTGACTGGCAGACGGAATTTCACGAGCTGGTGCAAAAGCCGTTTATGGCCGTCTATCAGGCGGGTGGAACGCCCAATCCATGCGTGATCTGCAACAAAACGGTCAAATTCGGCCTGTTTTTACAGCAGGCGCTGGCGCTGGGCTATGACGGCATGGCGACCGGCCACTATGCCCGCGTTGAGCACGACGCGGGGAGCGGGCGCTATCTCATCCGGACGGCGGCTGACGCGGCCAAGGATCAGACGTACATGCTCTACAGTCTGACGCAGGCGCAGCTTTCACACCTGGTGCTGCCGATGGGCGCGCTGAATAAGGCGCAGGCGCGTGAGCTTGCGCAGGAGCTGGGACTGGCCGTTGCGCAAAAGCACGACAGCCAGGATATCTGCTTCATCCCCGACGGCGATTATATGGCGTTTCTGACGAAAAACGGCCTTGTGCCGCAGAGCGGGCATTTTATCGGGCTGGACGGCCGCGACTTTGGCGCGCATCGCGGGATGGAGGCATATACCATCGGCCAGCGGCGCGGGCTGGACATTGCCTATGGCTCGCGCATCTATGTGGTCGGCAAGCGCGGCAATGACGTGATCATCGGGCCGAATGCGGCGCTGTTTGCGCGGCGGGTGACGATCACAGACGTGAACTTCATCCCCTTTGACCATCTGGACGGCGAACTGCGCGCGCAGGCCAAGCTGCGCTACACGCCAAAGACGGCGGCGTGTACCGTCCGCGCGACGGAAAACGGCGCAGAGCTGCTGTTTGACGAGCCGCAGCGCGCCGTTACGCCCGGACAGGCGGCGGTGCTGTACGACGGCGACGTGCTGCTTGGCGGCGGCACGATCACCGGCGCAGCAGAATAAATAAGAGATTGCCGCGCCCAACGGGCGCGGCATTGCGCACGC
>CAZPYW010000168.1:0-3575 GCA_964590095.1 uncultured Oscillospiraceae bacterium
CGGTGGGCAATGCGCGCCATGCACAGATACATGCCGACCTCGCTGCACTCGCCGTTGAAGTTGGCCATCAGCTGGTCAAAGATATACTTCTTGTCTTCCTCAGAGATATCGGGGTTGTTCTTGACGGTGGTGGCATAGACGCCGAACTCGTGCTCGGCAGCCAGCTTCAGCTCGCCCTTGACTTCTTCAAACATGCTGGCCGGCGCCTTGCAGACGGGGCACTTTTCGGGGGCAGCCTCGCCCTCATAGATGTAACCGCAAACCTTGCAAACGAATTTTTTCATGTGAATACCCTCCATGTTTTATAGCTTTTGTTTTTTTAATCAGTTTATGCAAATCTGTTTATGCCTGTGATTTTTCGCTGCACGCGGGGCAGCGGCCATAGTAGTTCAGCCGATAGCTTTCAATGCGGCAGTGCGCGTTGCTTGCGGCCTGCTGTAAAAACGAATCGGGAAGCCCGGGCTTGTCCACGTCGATCACCGCGCCGCAGCCGGTGCAGACCAGATGGCTGTGCGGGTCGGTGCGGCCGTCAAAGCGCTCAACGCCCTCGACCGTGGCAACCGAATCGATTGTCCCCTCGGTACGGAACATGGCCAGATTGCGATAGACCGTCCCAAGACTGAGATCGGGGATCTGCGGCTTGAGCTGGGCATAGATCCAATCGGCCGACGGGTGGCAGGTGGTGCCGCGGACGCATTCGAGTATCGCGTCGCGCTTGCGGCTGTGTTTTCTTGGCTGTTGCATCGCATCACCTCTGGTTTCTAAAACAAGAATGATTCTTATTACGGTTTTGATTATACACGACGATGGCGCGTTTGTAAAGAGGTTTTTGAAAAAATTTTTTGTTTATTTTACGGCCTGCTCTGCCGCAAGTCCCTCGATCAGCTCGCCCAGTGCCGCACCAAACAGCTGCGCCGCGCGCAGCGCCTCACTGAGCGTGTTGCCTGCTGCGCCAAACTCGGCCAGAAGCGAGCCGTGGGTCAGATGCTGGTTAAAGCGCTCGGTGCGCAGATCGATGCTGCGGCAAAGGCCGTCCGTCTGCCGCATGAGCAGCGCCTGAAGCTTCAGCGCGTTGGCCAGATTTTCCTCCCATTCGGGGTGGTACAGCCCGCCCTCGTCCGTCCCCACCACCAGCATCACCTGCGCGCAGCGCGCGCCGTCCGGCAGCGTGCAGCTGAAATCCAGCTGTGAGCCGTCTGTATTCAGCGCGGCGTCGCGGTGGACATCCAGCACCAGCTGGATGGAGGGATACTGCGCCAGATAGCCGCGGATTGTCTCCTCCATTCGCGCGTAAGCGCCGTCATAGCTGGGGTAGTCGTTCAGCGCCGTCTCGTGCAGCGTCTCAATCCCGCGTGCGGCCAGCGCCGCCGCGATCTCATCGCCCACGCGGATGACGGAATACGCCGCGTCACCGGTACGCAGCGGGTCGGACTCGGTGTAGGTAAAGCCGGCCTCCTGCGTGTACGCCTCAGAGGAATGCGTATGTACGATCAGCACCTTTGGCCCCTCGCGCGAAACATCCAGCTGCGACGGCCGAAGAAGGAGCGCTTGCCTGTCCACGGGATAGGTGCAGCCGCCGCTGATGGAAATGGCCTCGGCCTCCGCGGGGGAAAAGGTCAGCGGCTGCGCAGCGGCTTCCGCCTGTTCCACATTTACATCCGGCGGGGACGGATCGCGGCCTGTAACGGCAGCGTCGGGCTGCGGCGCGTCAGACATACGCACGTGCTGCACCGCAACCTGCGCCGCCTCTTCCGGTGCGGTTTGCGGCATCTCCTCCGGCGCGGTGCGCGCCTGCGCCCCCGTTGCCAGCAGCAGCCGCACCAGAATGGAAAACGCCAGCATGGCGGTACAGAAATTTGACAGCTTTCGTTCGTTCATCGCAAGCCCCCCTGTGCGTATCGTATGCACGAAGGGGGCAAAATAGAACCATACGGAAAAATTCCCGCCTGTGCGGGAACTTTTCGCGGTTTGCTGTTGAATTTTTTTCGCGCGTCGGGTATAATGGCCATAACTATCAGGCTGATGCAGGCGGGGCGCATGACGTTCCCGCGTGGAACGGAGGTGCGCCGTTGGGCGAGGTTCTGTCTGTGATTTCCGGCAAGGGCGGCACCGGCAAAACGTCGGTCTGCGCGGGTGTGGCGTGCTGTCTGGCAAGCCTTGGCCAGCGCGTGCTGTGCATCGACCTTGATGTCGGGCTGCGCAATCTGGATATTTCGCTGGGGATGAGCGCCGAGCCCATCCTGCCGTTTACCAGTGTCATGCGCGGCGAGTACCCGCTGCAAAGCGCAAGCGCGCACCCGAGGCTTCCCAATCTCTATCTGCTTACCGCGCCCGTCACCGAACAGGCCGAGACGCTGGACACAGAACAGTTTGGCCAGCTGATCGCGCAGGCGCGCGCGGAATTTGACTGGGTGCTGCTGGACGCGCCCGCCGGAATCGGCGCGGGCTTTCGTCTGGCAACCTGCTTTGCCGATCAGGCGGTTGTGGTTTCGGGCGGCGACCCTGCGTCGCTGCGTGACGCGGCACACGCCACGGATGTGCTGCTGCGCGAGCGCGCCATTCCGGCGCGGCTGATCGTCAACCGTGTGGAGCCAAAGCTCTATGCGCGGATGCGCGCAACCATTGATGATGTGATGGACGGCGTTGGACTGCCGCTGCTGGGCTTCGTCCCCGAGGACAGCAGCGTCATGCTGGCTGCCGCGGCCTCGCGGCCGCTTTGTCTGTATACAAGCCGCGGCGCGGCGCGTGCCTGCTGCAATCTGGCGCGCCGGCTGTGCGGGATGAAAACGCCGCTCCTGCGGCTGCGGCGATAAACCGGACTTACTTCTTGAAAGGAGCTGGAATCCGTGAATATTACCCTTATGGCGCATGACAAGAAGAAAGAGCTGATGGTGCAGTTCTGCACCGCCTATAAAAGCATTCTTGCCAAGCACAATCTTTCGGCCACGGCGGCAACAGGCCGTCTGGTTTCCGATGCAACCGGTCTGCCCGTCTCGCTGTTCCTGTCGAAAAGCCAGGGCGGCCACCAGCAGATCGATGCGCGCATTGCGTATAATGAGATCGATCTGGTGCTGATGTTCTCTGACCCCAACGACAACGACCCGTGGGAGGATCAGCGTATCATCCGCACCATGCACCTGTGCGACACCTATAATGTTCCCTGCGCGACCAATCTGGCCACGGCAGAAATGCTGATCCTTGGCTTGCAGCGCGGCGATCTTGACTGGCGCATGATGATCCGCTCGAAAAAGAGCATCCGATAATAGACAAGCTGACCTGGCGGGCGCTCGCGGTTGTGCGGGTGCGCGCCGGATGGACTGCGACGCGGAAGCAGTACCGCTTTTGCACCGGACAGAGAGGGAGCCGTTTTGCTGCAAGGCTCCTGCGGGGCAGAGCGCGAAGGACATCCGCCGAGTCTGCGTATAAGGCGCTCTGCGCCGAAATCGCCGGAGCTTCCGCCTCCGTCCGCGCGGAAAAAGGGAGGGCTGCGCCCTCTGAACAGGGGTGGCACCACGAAGCGAACGCTCTCGTCCCTTGACCAGGGAGGGGAGTGTTTTTCTTTTGCTGCACGCGCA
>CAZPYW010000169.1:0-3555 GCA_964590095.1 uncultured Oscillospiraceae bacterium
GGCAAGGCGCGCCGCGGTGAGTTTACCTGCCCGCACGGAACGGTACAGACGCCTGTCTTCATGAATGTCGGTACACAGGGCGCGATCAAGGGCGCACTGAGCGCCGAGGATCTGGAGCGCATCGGCACGCAGGTCGAGCTGTCCAACACCTATCATCTGCATCTGCGCCCGGGCGACGAAACGGTCAAAAAAATGGGTGGCCTGCACAAGTTTATCACCTGGGACGGCCCGATTCTGACTGACTCCGGCGGATTTCAGGTATTTTCTCTGGCACAGCTGAGAAAGATCAAAGAGGAGGGCGTCACGTTTGCCTCTCACCTGGATGGCCACAAGATCTTCATGGGGCCGGAGGAGAGTATGCGTATCCAGTCCAATCTTGGCTCTGACATCGCTATGGCATTTGATGAATGCGTTGAGAATCCGGCAACGTATCCGTATGCCAAAGCCTCATGTGAGCGCACGGCGCGCTGGCTGGCGCGGTGCAAGGCTGCGCTGACGCAGTATAACGCCGAGCCGGACGCAGTCAACCCCGGGCAGCAGCTCTGGGGCATCAACCAGGGCGCAACGTTTGACGATCTGCGTGTGTGGCATATGGACGAGATCGCAAAGCTTGATCTGGACGGCTATGCCATCGGCGGTCTTGCGGTAGGGGAGCCAACTGAGGTCATGTATCACATCATTGATATTGTTGAGCCGCACATGCCGGCAGACAAGCCCAGATATCTGATGGGCGTCGGCACGCCGTCCAATATCATTGAGGCTGTCGCGCGCGGCGTGGACTTCTTTGACTGCGTTATGCCGGCGAGAAATGCCCGCCATGGGCGGCTGTTTACGTGGAGCGGCGCGGTCAACATGAAAAACGCAAAATATGCACTGGATGAGCGTCCCATTGACCCCGAATGTGACTGTCCGGTCTGCCGCCGCTTCAGCAGAAGCTATATCCACCATCTGTTTAAGGCAGAGGAAATGCTTGCAATGCGGCTGAGCGTCATGCACAATCTGTATTTCTACAACAAGCTGGCTGAGCGCATTCGTGCAGCGATTGATGCGGATGAATTTGATGCATTCCGCGCGGCATATTCGCAAAAGCTGGCGGAAAAGATCTGACGCGTACAAACATTTACAAATTATTCACTGAAAAATTGGCGCGCCGTCTTGAAAACCGCCGTGCGCGTCAGTATAATAACGGAAGATTAAACTTCGGAGGAAAGAATATGAATCTGTTTCTTACCAGCACGGACGCCACTGCCGGTGGCATGTCCACCATCCTGATGCTTGTTGTTCTGTTCGGCGTTTTCTACTTCTTCATGATCCGTCCGGAAAACAAGCGCAAAAAGGAAGCCGAGGCCATGCGCAATGCGCTGAAGGTCGGTGACAACATCACCACCATCGGCGGCGTCATCGGCGACGTTGTCAGTGTCAAGGATGACTCGTTCGTCGTTGAGACCAGCAGCGACCGAGTTCGTGTGGAATTTGCCAAGTTCGCGCTGTCCACCAACAACACGGCTGAAAAAGAAGCCGCCAAGAAGAAGGCTGCTGCTCTGGCCGCAAGAAAAGAAGCCAAAGAGGCAAAGAAGAAAAAGTAAATCCATCTTCTGCTCCCGACCGCATTTGCGGTCGGGATTCTTTTTTTTGCAACAGGATTACACGCAGGCGGCGTGAATCAGATTCCGATTCAAAGGCTACTGCGCAGTATGGGCATAACGCGCGACGGCGGCGCATAGACTTGCGGCAGAGGAGGGGAGTGGACATGGGCGTCAAAACGGGAAAACAGATGGACAGGGGCATGGCAAAGCGGGCTGCGATCTGGGCGTTAGGGAGTCTTGGATTGGGTGCGGCACTGGCGGCTGGTGTGTCGGCGCTGATCATCGGTGGTATCGTGGATATTCGCCATCTGCACGGTGCGGCGTACAGCTGCTGCGCACTGGGCATATTTGCAGGCAGCTATATCGGCGCGCGAAGGGCGTCGGCGGGAAAGCTTCCATTCGCGCTGCTGACAGGCGGGCTCTGCGTACTCGTGCTGCTTGTGCTTGGACTGCTGCTGCCGGACGATGGAATAGCCGGCATCTGGGCAGTAACGGCATGCTGCATGGGAGGCGCACTTGCGGCGGGGCTGCTGGCAAACAGGCGGCCGCGGCGCAATGTGCGACGCAGAAAATGAATGCGCTCCTGCATTGCAGAAAAGGTAAATTGTATTTACGATATCGATATGAATGAAAGAATTCCTGCAAATTCAATATTTGCGGGAGTTCTTTTTGCGGCAACACCAGATGTGGTGCTGTTTGCGTATTCGAGACAAGCCGCTCGGCCTGATCGGTTGCCGAATTGACATAATATTGTTTACATAATCCATTGTCATAATTAACAAATTTATTCAAAAATTCGAATTTCCCTTGAATTCAGGCGCGTTTTGCGTTATATTAACTGCACTTACTTAAAACGCTCAGGTAGATATAATTTCTTACACGGATATCCGTTTTTATGAGATATCCGCCGTGGAATGCGCGGCTTTTTCTCTTGCTGTCGTGGCCTGCTGCGTTTTGGATTCGCGGCCACACGATATATTGTGGTTTTTTTCCTGCATTTTTTGATTTTCCCCTATATCCTGCGCCCGTGCAAGCGGGCAATTTTCTGCGCTGAAAGCAAACGGAAGGTTTTTCCTATGACGGACATCAT
Organism: uncultured Oscillospiraceae bacterium; assembly: GCA_964590095.1. Classification (GTDB taxonomy): domain Bacteria; phylum Bacillota; class Clostridia; order Oscillospirales; family Oscillospiraceae; genus CAG-170. Next base: position 2,677 of record CAZPYW010000169.1, read on the forward strand.
CTCCAGATATGAGGACTATCTCATCCACGTAAAACACGCGTCTGACAACACCATCGCGTCCTATCTGCGCGATATTCATCAGTACGCGTCATATCTGTCCGGCATCGGTGTGGAGATTCTGGATGCTGCGCAGGAGACGATCTCGTCGTATATGCAGTGGCTGCATGACCATGGCAAGTCGCCGGCCACCGTTTCGCGCTGCCTTGCCTCGCTGAAAAGTCTCTATCTGTTTGCCATGAATGAGGACGAGATCGATCAGACGCCGGTTCGCAACATCAAGCTGGAAAAGGCAGAAAAAAAGCTGCCGCAGATTCTGAGCGGCAAAGAGGTCGAGCTGCTTCTGGCGCAGCCCAACCTGTCGGATATGAAGGGCTGCCGTGACAAGGCGATGCTTGAGGTGCTGTATGCAACCGGTATCCGCGTCAGCGAGCTGATTCACCTGAACGTGGACGACGTGAATCTGAGCGGCAGCTTTATTCGCTGTGAGGGCAACGGCAAGCTGCGCATTATCCCGCTTTATCCCGAGGCGCAGCAGACGCTTCGCGTGTACATACAGGAGGTCAGACCCAGGATGGTCGCCGCCGCTGATGAGGAATCGCTGTTTGTCAACGTTTCCGGTGAGCGCATGTCGCGGCAGGGCTTCTGGAAGATCATCAAGTATTATCAGGAAAAGGCACAGATCGACAAGGATATCACACCGCACACGCTCCGGCACAGCTTTGCGGCGCACCTGCTGGAAAACGGCGCAGACCTGCGCTCGATTCAGGAAATGCTGGGACACAGCGATATTTCCTCAACACAGGTTTATGCACAGCTGGTCAAGCAGAATCTCAAAGCGGTCTACAATCGCTATCATCCAAAGGCGTAAAGCTCCCGCGC
>CAZPYW010000170.1:0-3544 GCA_964590095.1 uncultured Oscillospiraceae bacterium
ATCAGAATTACAATGATGGCCACGATACCACTCCTTATGCCACCGGTTGCCGTTGTCACATGTGCCTGTGTCTGCGTTTGCTGGGGGATGTTATCCTCGTACCAGTCAGACACGGCGTCCATCAGCGCGTCCAGCTGCGCAGCAGCGCTGTCTGTATAGACGTCCTGCGTCATGTTCCGGCGGAAGATGATCTCAAGCTCGTTGTCTACATAGTAGGACAGCTCATTGCCCGGCTGGGCGTACCAGTCCCTGCTTTCCAGATCGATCAGCAGGCACATGTCGCTTTCGCCCAGACCAAGCTCTTCCGCGGCGTCATAGGTTGCATCCACAATGTCTTCCTCATCCGGCGAGTCGGTGATGTAGATACCCACGATGCTGCCATAGCGATAGTCCAGTGCTGCGTTGTATGCGCTGAGCTTTTCGATCTGCGCGCTGTCCAGCGTACCGGTATCGTCATAGATGAACTGTGTGTACTCGGCCGCGCTGCCGGAGGCGTAGCTCACGGCGGCGATCTGCGACTCGGGGTGGTACTCCGGCCGCTGTGCCGCAAACGCGAAAACCAGCGAGCCGATGATGGCCAGAATCATAATGGTCACGGCAAAGCCGCGCTTTTTGAATAGTTTCATTTAGATACCTTTCTCAGATTTTACGTGCTTCCAGCAGCTTCTGCTTCAGTTCGCCCTCGATCTGCCGCAGGGTAAGCTCGGCCTCCTGCCGCTTCTTTGCACCCTCGGTCTGGATGGTCAGAACCTCATCCAGCGTTTCGATCAGACTCTGGTTGGTGTGCTGCAGGGTTTCGATGTCCACGATGCCGCGCTCAGACTCGCGCGCCGTCTCCACCGTTGCCATTTTCAGCATGTCTGCGTTTTTACTCAGCAGCTCATTCGTCATGTCTGTGACCATGCGCTGTGCCTGCATGGCGCGGCGCGAATTCTCGATGCCCAGCGAGATGACCATCTGGTTTTTCCACAGGGGAATGGTGTTCATGATCGAGGTCTGAATCTTCTCGATCATCATCGAGTCATTGTTCTGAATCATGCGGATCTGCGGCGCAGTTTGCAGCGAGATCACACGCGTCAGCTCCAGATCGTGCAGCTTCTTTTCAAACCGGATGCACTTGTTTTCAAAGTCGTTTGCTGCCTGTGCATCCTCGGCCAGACCGGACTGCGCTGCCTTTTCACGCAGCGCGGCCAGCGTGGTGGCGCGCTCGGCATCCAGCTTCTTCTTGCCGGCCAGAATATACATGGTCAGCTCCTTGAAGTAGGCCAGATTCTTCTCATACATCTGATCCATCACGGCAACGTCCTTCATCAGGCGTACCTGATGCTTTTCCAGCTCACCGGAGATGCGGTCAACGTTGGCCTCGGCCGTGCTGTACTTGGCGCGCATGGCCTGTGTGCTTGTTTCGGCCTTCTGGAACAGACCGGCCAGTCCCTTTTTCTTTTCCGGCTCGTCGCACGTTTTCAGCTCGACGACCAGATCAGAGATCATGCTGCCAAGCTCACCGAGATCCTTGGTCTTGACCTTTTCCAGTGCCGTTTCCGAAAAGTCTGCAATATTCTTCTGCGCGGCAGAGCCGTACTGGATGACCTGATTGGCGTCGGACAGGTCGATCTGCTCGGAAAAGGCGATCACGGCCTTCTGCTCGGCCTCAGAGAGCATGGACATGTCAGGGCCTGCCTCGGGCTTCTTTTCGGCTTTGGTCAGGGCGTCTTCCTCTTTTACCTCCGGCTGGACATCGTCCAGATTGGGTGTCAGCGTCAGCTGCGGGATTTTTTCTTCCATTTTGCTCGCTCCTTAAAAATCTTTATCGTTGGTAAGGCCCTCACTGGCCATCATTTTTTCCATGACCTGAATATCGGCGGTGATGTCCACCACGTTGCTGGCAAACAGGCTGTCAAGCTGCTTCTGGAAGGCGACAATGATCTTGTCCAGCATGTCCTCAATGCGCTTCATGCCCTCGTCGATGTTGCCGATGCGCATGCCCTGATTTTGCAGCGTGACATACTGCTGTAACAGCTTGATGGTGGTGGGCAGGTAATAGTTCAAAAACTGGCGAATCTGGCGCAGGTTGTCCGGATTCTGCTCGACAAAGGCGAAAATGCGCTCGGTCAGAATTTCAAGCTGCTTGATCTGCGCGGAAAGCTTGAAGTCGGGAATCTCGTCATTCAGCCGCTGGATTTCGGCCACGGCCTCGCGGCCGGTTTTGAGCACCTCATCCAGCTCACGGTTGCCGGTCGAGACAGGCTGCGCCTCGGGCTTCTTTTCCGGTTCAGGCTTGGGCTCAGGCCTCTTTTCCGGTGCTTTTTCCGGCTGCTTTTTCTGCTTTTCGGGCTTTGGCGTGTCCTCAACCTCGACGATCTTATCGGGGAAGAAAAGCTTGAGCACCAGCGAGAGCACCACCGACAGCACGGCGCAGCCGATGATATCGCCAAAGCTGTTGAGATTGCCGGAAATGGCGCGCGCAATCCAGAGTGCCGCGACCGCATAGTTCGGAATGACGGATTTTTTCTTGACCTGTTTCATAGCCGTAACCAATACTTTCTTTTAGGATACGCAGTATGCTGCGACAGAAGGGGACATTTCTCCATATTTCATATTAGCGTAGCGCCGGAAAAAAGTCAAGCAAGCAGCAGTTGTATGGAAAGAAAAGTATGCGGCTGTTTTGCTCTTGAGCTTTGGAGAAACATGTATTATAATGGAGACAAAGTCCAGTGGGGCTGCCAAAGGCAGCCCCTATCTCAAGCGGCCGCGCCGCCGCGTGGGATGAGCCTTGCCCATGGCGCTGCGCCGCACATCCATTACTATGCTGCGGCAGCCGTGCTGTGTGCCTGTTTTTACAAATTTCGTACCGGAGGTTTTGCCATGAATAAGATTTCCCCCTCGATTTTGTCCGCCGATTTTGTCAATCTTGAGCGCGACATCCGCGCCCTTGGCGCACATGGAGCGGACTATGTTCATATTGACGTAATGGACGGCCTGTTTGTTCCCAATATTACGATTGGAATTCCGGTTGTTGCGGCCATCCGCAAGATCACCGACCTGCCGCTGGATGTGCATCTGATGATCGACCGGCCGCTGCGCTATGTTGAGCGCTTCTGTCAGGCGGGCGCGGATATTCTGACGGTGCATATCGAGGCTGACACCGAGGAGAACACGCTGGAAGCGCTGCGTAAGATCAAGGCCTGCGGCGTGCGCCCTGCCATCTGTGTCAAGCCCAAAACGCCGGCCGAGGCGGTTTTGCCGTTTATCGACGAATGCAGTCTGATTCTGGTCATGACGGTTGAGCCCGGCTTTGGCGGCCAGTCGTTTATGGCAGACATGATGCCCAAGGTTGCGCAGATTCGCAAATACATCACCGAGCGCGGGCTGGATTGTGAGCTTGAGGTCGACGGCGGCGTGAATGAGACGACGGGGCGCGTCTGTAAGGACGCGGGCGCGGACGTTTTGGTTGCCGGAAGCGCCTATTTCAAGGCCGCCGACAAGACCGCGTTTGTCAAGGCCATTCAGGAAGATTAAAATTTGAAATAAAAATCAGCACCCC
>CAZPYW010000171.1:0-3538 GCA_964590095.1 uncultured Oscillospiraceae bacterium
CAAAAAGGAGCATCGCCTATGCAGACAGAAAAACTCTACTACCAGGACTCCCATCTGCGCAGCTTTCAGGCGCAGGTTCTCGCGTGCGAGCCGTCGAAGCACGGCTACGACGTCATCCTTGACCGGACGGCCTTCTACCCCGAGGGCGGCGGCCAGCCGGGTGACATCGGGACGCTGGGCGGCGTGCGCGTACACGACACGCACGAGCGCGACGGTGCGGTCGTCCACTACTGTGACGCGCCGCTGACTGTGGGTGAACAGGTAAACGGCGAGATCGACTGGCAGCGCCGCTTCTCCCTCATGCAGCTGCACAGCGGCGAGCATCTGGTCAGCGGCATCATCCACCGGCGCTTTGGCTATGAAAATGTGGGCTTCCACATGGGTGCGGACATGATGACCATTGACCTGTCGGGCATGCTGACGGCAGAAGACCTGCGCCAGATCGAGCGCGAGGCCAACGAGGCCGTCTGGCGCGACCTGCCCACACAGATCACCTGGCCGGATGCCGCTGCGCTTCAGGCGCTCGCCTACCGCAGCAAGAAGGAGCTGACCGGCGCGGTGCGCATCGTCACGTTCCCGGGTGTGGACGTCTGCGCGTGCTGCGGCACACACGTGGCGCATACCGGCGAGATCGGTCTGATCAAGATCTTCACCTGTCAGAAATTCCACGACGGCGTGCGGCTGGAAATGCTGTGCGGCGAAAAGGCATACAGCTATGTCTGCGGTCTGGTCGAGCAGAACCGCCAGACCTCCGTTCTCCTTTCGGCAAAGGCGCCGCAGACGGCGGAAAGCGTCAAAAAGCTGCTGGATGAACAGGCGCAGCTCAAGCTGCGCTGTGTCCAGCTTGAGCGGCGGGTAGTTGCCGCGCGTGCCGCCGGCTGTCAGGGCGCAGGTGACGTTCTGCTCTTTGAAAGCGGCCTCAGCCCTGATGCACTGCGCCTGCTGGTCAGCGAGGCCATGGCGGCCTCCGGCGGCCGCTGCGCGGTGTTCACTCCCGCGGCACAGGGGTATCAGTATTTTATCGGTGACGAGCGCGGCGGCCTGCGTGAGCTTTCCATCCGGATGAACAGCGCGCTGCATGGCCGCGGCGGCGGCAAGCCGAACTTTGTACAGGGCTCGGTTCAGGCAGCCGAGGACGAGATCCGCGCGTTTTTTGCACAGGAGGAAGCGGTATGATTCAGGATATTGCGCCGCACGTATATCACAACGAGATGTCCTTTGCCGCTGCGCAGCCCGAGGACTACGTACTCTATTTTACCCCGCAGCGCACGCTCTATGTAAAGGAGACTGACGGCGTGCTGTGTCTGCCGCGTGTAGGTGAGCTTGGCGCGGAGCCGACGCGTCTGCAATACCTGTTCTCCATCGACGCGCGCGCCTACTACCTGCTTACGGGCGAGGACGCGCCCGAGCTGGACGGCTTCAGCTGGCTTCCGACCAACCGCCTGCGCAGCTGCCACCGCGATGAAACGCTGTTTGCCTGTGCGGCGGGCGAAAGCCTCTGGCGCTGGTACACCGCAAACCGCTTCTGCGGCCGCTGCGGCGCGGCAATGGAAAAAAGCCGCATTGAGCGCGCGATGGTCTGCCCCGCCTGCAATAACACCGTCTATCCCAAGATCTGCCCCGCCGTGATCGTCGCGGTGCATGACGGCGACCGTCTGCTCCTGACGCGCTATAAAAACCGCCCCTTTAAGCAGTACGCGCTGGTTGCCGGCTTTAACGAGATCGGCGAGCCGATCGAGGACACCGTCCGGCGCGAGGTTCTGGAGGAAACGGGCGTCCACGTGAAAAATCTGCGCTTTTACAAGTCACAGCCGTGGGTGTTTACCGACACGCTGCTGTTCGGCTTCTACGCCGAGCTTGACGGAAGTGACCACATCACCGTGCAGGAGGATGAGCTGGCCGAGGCGCTCTGGCTGCCGCGCAGCGAGCTGCCCGCAGACACCACGCACATCAGTCTGACCGCCGAGATGATCGAGCGCTTTCGCCGCGGCGAGGCATGAATGTGAATAATTCTAGAATTTTTTTCGACAGGGCTTTTCTTTTGGGCGCGGAAGTTGTAAGATAAAGACACTTGAATAGAAGGCGGGTGCTTGCATGGACGAGGAAAGACGCGAACAGCTGGACAAGCTGGAACACACACAGGCTGAGCCGCTTCAGCCGGACGCACAGACGCAGCCGGAGAACGCGGCACAGGAGAAAACGCAGCCAAAAAACGACCGCGACAGCTCGCGGCGTGATCTGCTGCATCTGGCGTGCGGCGGGTATCTGCTGTATCTGGCAGTCAAGCTGGTCACGGGACTGGTGGCCGAGCTGCCGCAGACCGGCTGGACGGCAAGCACCGTGATCTCGCTGGTGGGCGCGATTTTGTTCTCGGCCGTCGGCATCGTGCTGCTGGTTGGACTGGCGCGGCGGTTTATCGCGCAGCTGCGCAAGGACGCAAACGATCAAAATAGCGGCGCTTCGCGCTGATGAGAAAGGAAACACGCATGGACTCTACAACACTGCTTCTAAACGGCATTTCGCTGTGCTGCGGGCTTTATTGCCTGTACGTGTGGATCAAGCTTGCGGTCGGCAAGCGCCTGTTCCAGAACGGCATTCTGCTGCCCAAGGACAAAAAGATCGAGGACTGTCAGGATGAGGCGGCCTATATCGCCTATCTCGGCCCGCGTCTGCTGACGCTGGGCGTGGCAACCACGATCTACGGCATCTTCTCGATGATAAACGACGCGCTGCCGCAGTCAATCCTCCCCTATCCGTGGAGCTTTATCCCGCTGGTGGCGGTATTTATCGTGCTGGTGTGGTACGCCATCTGCAACAGCAAGGCAAATAAGAAGTATTTCAACATGTAATTTGCCGCAAACAGCATAAAAAACCAGTCCGATCACGTTTTGGACTGGTTTTTCCTTGTAAAACAGCAGAAATTATGGTATGCTGATACAGTTATTCCAGCGCCCGCTCCAACACCTGACGCGCGGCCGCCCGCGCCGCAGGCGCATGGGGGAGTCGGGCGGCGCAGATGCAGACGCTGTATGCTGCGCGCCTGCTTTGCAGCCATATTTGACCGAAGCGCTCCGGAGCAGCTCTGCCGGTGAACGGCGCAGCCGCAGACGGAACGAAACCATAAACAGGAGGAAACAGGCTTGTCTACCTTAAAAGAAGAGATTTCCCGCCGCCGGACCTTTGCCATCATTTCGCACCCCGACGCCGGTAAGACCACATTGACCGAGAAATTCCTGCTTTACGGCGGGGCAATTGCGCAGGCGGGCGCAGTCAAGGGAAAAAAGAATTCCCGTGCGGCTGTCTCCGACTGGATGGAGATCGAAAAGCAGCGCGGTATTTCCGTCACGTCGTCCGTCATGCAGTTTCAGTATGAGGGCTGCTGCATCAACATTCTTGACACCCCTGGTCACCAGGACTTTTCCGAGGATACCTACCGCACGCTGATGGCGGCCGACGCAGCCGTCATGGTCATTGACGGTGCAAAGGGCGTTGAGCCGCAGACGCGCAAGCTGTTTAAGGTCTGCGCCATGCGCCACAT
>CAZPYW010000172.1:0-3478 GCA_964590095.1 uncultured Oscillospiraceae bacterium
GGGCGTAGCCCACGTAAACGGTGGAGGCTTTGGTACTGAGCAGAAACGAACATGCAGCCCCATGGGAAATCCAAAAGGGCCGCAGCCCGTTTGGTCGCTTTAAGGGGTTTGCAAAGGGGGAAATCGAAATCCCCCTTTGCTGTCCTTTCTTTTTACCGTCAACGACTTTTTCTTTCCCACACGGGAAAGAAAAAGGGGTTGAAACGTTCCTGCACGCGCCGCGTGCGGATATTGCGCGCTTCGCGCGCAAAAGCGCTGCGCACCCGTTTGCAGCCATTATAGCACACCCTGCAAAAACAGACAAATGAAGATTTTCTTGATAATTTCCGATCTGTCCGTTAAAATGGACACAAGGAGGCGATGTCCCATGCCAAGATCCGACAAGCAGAAGCTGAAGCTCCTCTACCTGCGCGAGCTTCTGGAAAACCAGAGCGGCCCCGAGCATCCGCTCTCCACGCAGCAGATCATCGACTATCTTTCCGCGCACGGCATTCAGGCCGAGCGAAAAAGCATCTACAGCGACATTGCCGCGCTTCAGGACTTTGGGCTGGATATCTGCATCCAGCGCGGGCGCGGCGGCGGGTATTATCTGGCCTCGCGGACGTTTGAGCTGCCGGAGCTGAAGCTCCTGGTTGATGCAGTACAGTCCTCACGCTTTCTGACGGCGAAAAAATCGATGCAGCTGATCGAAAAGCTGGAAACGCTGAGCAGCCGCTTTGAGGCCGGCAGTCTGCGGCGGCAGGTCGTGGTGTCAGGCCGCGTGAAGACCATGAACGAAAGCATCTACTATAATGTTGACCGCATCCATGAGGCCATTGCGCAGAATGCGCAGATCACATTCCGCTATTTTGACTGGGGTGTGGACAAACAGCGTCACTATCGCGCGCACGACTATCTTGCCAGTCCCTATGCGCTTTGCTGGGACAACGAAAACTATTACCTGATCGCCCATTCCCAACGCCACGGTCTGACGCATTACCGCGTGGACAAGATGGACTGCATTCAGACCACGCCGGAAAAGCGCTATCTTGGCGAGGAATACCGCCAGCTTGATCTGTCTCATTACGGAAAAAACGTGTTCAGCATGTATTCCGGCCGGACACAGACGGTCAAGCTCCGCTTTGCAAACGCGCTGTCCGGCGTTGTGCTCGACCGCTTTGGCCGCGACAGTATGCTGATCCCCGACGGTGACGCGCACTTTCTGTTCAGCACCGACATTACCGTCTCCCCCATCTTTTTCGGCTGGCTGTGCGGCTTTGGCGATCAGGCAAAGATCGTCTTCCCTGCCTCCGTTGCGCAGGAATACGTCGCGTTTTGCAAGGCGTCCCTTATGCAATATGAAAACGGAACCACCTGACAGGTGGTTCCGTTTTTCGTTTATCCGCGCGCGATCAGTTGAACGCGCCCAGCTGCTTGCCCGAAAGGACATGGAAGTGGATGTGGTGTACCGTCTGACCGGCCAGCTCGCCCACATTCGTCACCACACGGTATCCGTCGGCAAAGCCCTGCTCCCTTGCAAGCTTTGCAATGACCGTGTAGATGTGGCCGATGACGGCCTCATTTTCCTCACACACCTCGGCAGCGGATGCAAAATGCTGCTTCGGGATGATCAGAAAGTGCTTCGGCGCCATGGGCGCGATGTCCAGAAATGCGCAGCACAGCTCGTCCTCATAGAGCTTCGTGCTGGGGATCTCGCCCTGAATGATCTTACAAAACAGACAATCAGACATACTGTTTCCTCCTTACCGTTTTTGTTTTTGCTTTTGCTTATGCCTTGACGTTGGCCGCGACGAAGTTATCGACCGCCGCCAGCGCATCGTCCACCTTCAGCACATCCGTGCCGCCGCCCATGGCAGAGTCCGGCTTGCCGCCGCCCTTGCCGCCAACGATGGGCGCAATGCTCCGGATGATATCACCGGCCTTGATGCCGCGCGCAATGGCGTTCTTGCCGCACACAGCCAGAAGCGTGACCTTCTCGCCGTTTACCGTTGACAGCGCCGCAACGATGCTTTCATTCTTATCGCGCAGGAAGTCGCCCAGCTTGCGCAGGTCGTTTGCGTCCATGCCCTGACGGCTGGCCGTAATGACCTTGAGACCGGAAACGTCCTTGGCCGAGAACATCAGACTGTCCACATCACCGGCAAAGAGCTTATCCTTCATGCGCTCGATGGTCTGGTGCAGCTCACGGATTTCATTCATGCTGCTCTGCGCCTTGGCCAGCAGCTCGGCGGGCGTGGTCTTCATCGTCTCAGCCGCCTTGATCAGCCGCGCGTTCATCTCATCCACCATCTGCAAAAATGCCTCGCCGGTCACGGCCTCAATGCGGCGCACGCCGGAGGCAACGGAGGACTCGCTTGTAATGCGGAACGGGCCGATCTTGGCGGTGTTGTCCACATGCGTGCCGCCGCAAAGCTCGATCGACTTGCCGCCCATACTGACCACGCGGACAACGCTTCCGTACTTTTCGCCAAACAGCGCGATTGCGCCAAGCTTTTTCGCCTCATCGATGGGCATCTCGCGCACGTCAACGTCCATGCCGTCCAGAATCAGTCTGCTGACCAGCTGGCTGATCTGGTGCAGCTCATCCGGCGTGACGGCCGAGAAGTGTGTAAAGTCATAGCGCAGACGGTCTTCCTCAACCAGCGAACCGGCCTGATGCGCGTGGTCGCCCAGAACGGTGCGCAGCGCATAGTCCAGCAGGTGCGTTGCCGAGTGCGCGCGCATGATGGCGCGGCGGCGCTCAGCGTCCACAACGGCGCTTACGCGCTCGCCCACGCTCAGACTGCCCTTTGTCAGCTTGCCATAGTGCATGAACTTGCCGCCCTTGTTCTTCTGCACATCGGTAACGGTAAATTCTGCGTTTTCCGTGCGGATGACGCCGTGGTCTGCAACCTGGCCGCCCATTTCGGCGTAGAACGTCGTTTGATCCAGCACCAGAATCGCGTCCTGTCCGGCGGTGATGGCGTCGCGCAGCTCATCCTCGGCAACAATTGCAACCAGCGTTCCCTCTGCCGCAGTCTCGCCATAGCCGATAAACGTCGTGGCCGGAACCTCCTTGCCGAACTCCACGCCGGCCCAGCCCAGATCACCCAGTGCCTTGCGTGCCTCGCGGGCGCGGACCTTCTGCTCCTGCATCAGCTGACGGAATGCGTCCTCATCGACCGTCATGTCCTGCTCTGCGACCATTTCATTCGTCAGATCGATTGGGAAGCCATAGGTGTCGTACAGCTTGAACGCGTCAGCGCCCGAGAAGACGCTTTCGCCGCGCGCCTTGTGTCCGGCCAGCATATCCGCAAAGATCTTCATGCCGCCGTCAATGGTCTTGGCGAAGTTTTCTTCCTCGGTGCGGACAACACGCGTGATATATGCCTGCTTCTCGCGCAGCTCGGGGTACTGGCACTCGTTTTCATGCACGACCGTGTCGATCACGTCGTACAGGAACGGATGATTCACGCCTAGAAGCTTGCCGTGGCGCGCC
>CAZPYW010000173.1:0-3425 GCA_964590095.1 uncultured Oscillospiraceae bacterium
ATGAGATTCAGTTTTCCGCTGCTTCTTCCAGATTGAAGACTCTGCTGTACTGCTCATACAGGCTGGAGAACGAATCGGATTTCAGCTCCTTGACGCTCTTGAGATACTCATGCGTGTCAAACAGGTCGGATTCCAGCTCGATGATGGCAACGGCGATATTCGAGCAGTGGTCAGCCACGCGCTCATAATTCGTCATCAGGTCATTGAACACAAAGCCCAGCTGGATGGTACACATGCCGTGCTGCAAGCGGTCAACGTGGTGCAGCTTGATCTCGTCGCAGAGATTGTCGATCAGCTCTTCCAGCGGCTCGACATGCTTGGCAAGCTCCACATCGTTTCGGACAAATGCCTCATACGTCAGACGGACGATCTCATCGACTGCCGCCTCGATCACAGCCAGCTCACGGCTTGCCTGCGGCGAGAAGGACAGACGCTTTTCAAAGATCTCCTGTGCATTTTCCGCGATATTCAGCGCATGGTCCGAGATACGTTCAAAATCCGAGATGGTGTGCAGGAACTTGGAGACCTCTTCGTTCTGTGCGTCGCTCATCTCGCGGCCGGTCAGCTTGACCAGATACGAGCCGATCATATCCTCATAGCGGTCAACCGTCCCCTCCATCTGCTCAACAATGTCAAAGCCCGCTGCGCTGTACGTTGTGCGGAGCTTGAATGCCTCGGTCAGGTTGTCGCGAGCCTCCTTCGCCATGGCGTTGACGCAGATACGGCTCTGCTCAATGGCAAGGGCGGGGTGCTGGAGGAAGCGCTCTTCCAGCTGCATCAGATCGGGCTGCTTGCGGCCGGAGTCGCGGTCGGGAACAAGCACATCGACCACTTTTTCGATCAGGTCAATAAACGGAATCAGGATCACGACCTTGATCAGCCGGAACAGCGTGTTAAGCGCAGCAATGCTGACCGCCGTCATGGTCGTGCCCATAAACGGGAACGTGAACAGCGCGTTTGCCAGATAGAAGATCGCAGCCCAGAAAATCACGCCGACCGTTTCCACGACCAGATAGACCATGGCCGTACGCTTGCCGTCAACGTTTGCGCCGACAGCCGAAATCAGAACCGGCACAGCCGCGCCGATGGCAATACCCATGATGACCGGCAGCGCAATGGAAAAATCGATCACGCCGGTAGAGGCAAGCGCCTGCAAAATACCGACGGCTGCGGACGAGCTCTGGATGATGGCGGTAAATACAATGCCAAAGAGAATGCCGATCAGCGGATTGGAAAGCCGCAGCATAAACTGGATAAACACAGGGCTTTCGCGCAGCGGTGACACCGCGCCGCTCATGGCGCTCATGCCGAACATCAGAACGGAAAAGCCCATCAGGATGTCGCCAACATGACGCTTGGGCTGGCTGTTTGAGAACATGCGCAGCGCAATACCGACAACGGAGATGACGCCTGTCAGCGTCTGTGTCGAGAGCAGCTCGACCCATCCCCCGCTGCCTGCGCCGCCAAGCTCAGACACGCAGAGCACCCAGCCGGTGATGCTGGTGCCAAGGATGGCGCCCAGAACGATACCGATGGCCTGCCGTACCTTCATCATGCCGGAGTTGACAAAGCCGACCACCATGACAGAAGTAGCCGAGGAGGACTGGATGACGGCGGTCACGCCGGTACCCAGCAGGAAGCCCTTGAACGGCGTGCTGGTCAGCCTGTACAAAACGACCTCGAGCTTATTGCCCGCGACCTTCTTCAGGCCGTCACCCATCAGCGCCATACCGAACAGGAAAAGCGCCACGCCGCTGAGCAATGAAATAATATTAGAGATTCCCATTTGCCCGCAACCTCCCATTTTGATAGTTTAAGAATAACGTCATTATGTTAAATTTCTGTACAGTGTTATCTTAATTTCATATTAAATCTTGCTTTTTCGCGTGTTTTCGCGTAGACTTAACACAGACGACAACGCAAGGTGAGGTATTCGGCTATGATCTATCTGCTTTCTGCTGACGATTCGCTGCGCGCAGGTGTCAGTGCAGCGCTGAGCCATCAGGGCTACCAGACACAGGATTTTGCGCTTCCGTCCGCGTTTTGGCGGGCATTGGAGCAGCAGCGGCCGGAGCTTCTGCTGCTGGGGCTGTCGCTTCCAGAGGAGGATGGCATCAGCCTCCTGCGCCGTCTGCGCGCGCTGCCTCCCCTGCGGCGGCTGCCGGTCGTCATGCTCACCGCATCCAGCAGCGAATACGACCGCGTCCTGGCGCTGGACAGCGGCGCTGATGACTTTATCCCGCAGTCGTGCGGGACGCTTGAGCTGGTCGCGCGGGTGCGCGCCGTTCTGCGCCGCGCCGCTCCCCTGTCAGAATCCGGCGCACCGGTACAGGTCGGCCCGATCACCATTCTGACCGCCCAGCGCGCCGTACAGGTCTCGGGCAAAAGCGTCACGCTGACCAATAAGGAATACGCGCTGCTCTGTCTGCTGGCTGAAAATCAGGGCATCGTGCTCACGCGCGAGGCGCTGATGGACAAAATTTGGGGACTTGACTGTGAGCGCGAAAACCGGACGCTGGATGTCCATATCCGCGCGCTGCGTGTCAAGCTTGGGCAGGCCGGTGCGCTGATCAAAACGGTGCGCGGCGTCGGATATACCATCGCCTGAGCCTGCACCTGCGGTGCAGGGCGGCAGCGGGACGCTTATGTAATAACGCTTTTGGCGAGCTTCCATGTCAGGCGATCACGCCCAGATGCGAAAGCAGGATTTTAAGCCCGATCAGAATCAGAATCACGCCGCCTGCAATCTCGGCCTTTGCCTTGTATCTTGCGCCAAAGGTATTGCCCAGCCGCACACCGATGCACGAGATCACACACGTTGTCACACCAATGATGCACACGGCCAGAACGGTGTTCAGCAGCGCAGACGCCGCGAGCAGGGTGACCGGTACGCATGCAAACGTAATCCCGACGGCAAGCGCGTCAATGCTTGTGGCAATTGCCATCAGGAGCATTGTTTTTGCATCCAGACCGGCTGATGCTTCCTCCTCGTCCTCTGTCAGCGCCTCTTTGATCATGTTCGCACCGATCAGCGCCAAAAGGACAAATGCAATCCATGAGGCATAGCGGTCGACATACTGCTCAAACCGCGCGCCCAGCAGATACCCGAGCATGGGCATCAAGGCCTGAAAGCCGCCAAACCACACGCCGCAGATGGCAGCCTCGCGCAGTCCTGCACGCGGCATGGCAAGTCCCTTACAGACAGAAACCGCAAATGCGTCCATCGACAGCCCGACGGCAAGTAATAAAAGCTCCCAAAGTCCCATTCTGTATTCCCCCAATAAAAAAGTCGGCACCGCACTGTGCCGACAAAAAACGACGCACGCACGGCATATGCCATCCGTGAGTCTCATCAATTAAGATATGCCAGGTTTCCACCAGTATGTTGACATATCGCACCTGCGTGCCGATTACTCCCTCATCTG
>CAZPYW010000174.1:0-1585 GCA_964590095.1 uncultured Oscillospiraceae bacterium
CGTTTCTGGGACAAAGCGCCGGTGCGCACACCCTGACGGCAATGATCGGCTTTCTCATCACGGCTGTCGTGCTTCCGGTTCTGGGCGTTGTAGTCGTCGCCCGCTTTGACGGCCTTGACCGACTGGGGCAGCAGGTCGGCAAGCACTTCGGCCTTGTCTTCACCGTTCTGATCTATCTTTCCATCGGCCCCGGCCTTGGTATCCCCCGCGCCGCCTCCGTGCCGTTTGAGATGGCCTTTGCCCCCTACCTCCCCGAGGGGAGCAACAGCGCGCTCTGGATGGCGCTGTATTCTCTGGCGTTCTTCCTTGTGGCGCTTTGGCTGTGTCTGACGCCAAGCAAGCTCGTCAGCCGTATCGGTCACGTGCTCACGCCGGCGCTTCTCATTCTGCTGGTGTTTCTGTTTGTCAGCTTCCTCTTCCGCGGCGAGGTCAGCATCGCGCCCGCGCAGGAGGCATACGCCGCCGCGCCGTTCCTCAAGGGCTTTGCCGAGGGCTATAACACAATGGACACCATCGCCGCGCTGAACTTCGGTCTGGTCATCGCAACCACGCTTGGCTCGTTCGGCCTGCACGAAAAGAAGGACGTCATGCGCCATACCGTGCTGGCCGGTGTTTTTGCGGGTGTCATCCTTGCGCTTGTCTACGCGATGCTGTGCTACATGGGCATGTGCTCCTCCGGCGTATACGCCCTGCCGGAAAACGGCGCACAGACGCTCCGCGCTATCGTCTATCAGATCTTTGGCGCGCCCGGCGCAGTACTGCTGGCCGCCATCTTCACGCTGGCGTGTCTGACCACCTGCGTTGGCCTGATCAACTCCATTTCGCAGTATTTTTCCACCCTGTTCTGCCGGCTGTCCTACCGCCAGTGGGTATTTGTGATCACCTGCTTTTCGTTCCTCGTCTGCAATCTGGGGCTTAACACCATCCTCAGCATCTCGGTTCCGGTGCTCAACGCCATCTATCCCGTTTCCATCGTGCTGATCCTGCTGGGTCTGACGCACCGGCTGTGGAAGAACAACCGCTGCATCTATCCCTGCGTTGTCGGCGGGACGGCGGTCATCAGCGTGATCTACGCCATGGACGCCGCCGGTCTGCCTGAGCTGCTTGCGCGCTGGCTCCCGCTCTACACCGAGGGCTACGGCTGGCTGTGCGTTGCGGCCGTCCTGCTTCCGGTTGGCATCCTGCTTGGAAGGGCGCGCACAAAAAAATAAGTGTCCCTCTTCTGCCTCCCATCCTCCCCTGTACTATTATTCCCCCTGAGTTTCTCCCACCCTGCGCCGCCTGCAAAAAAGCTGCAACAGATTTCCCGTTTTTCCCGACATGCAGTGTGTCAGCTGATACACATCCATGCAAAGGAGGAATGCACCGTGGATGATACCGCGCTGCTGCGGCAGCTTGCGCGCGGAAACGCCGCTGCGCTTGAGCAGGCAATCGAACGCTACGGCGCATACGTCATGGCCGTTGTCCGCAACCGCGGACGGGGGCTTCTGCCCGCCGAGGACTGTGAGGAGCTGGTTTCCGACGTCTTTGTGATTCTCTGGCAGCGCGCCGGAACGATCGCAAAGGGTCAGCTCAAGCCGTGGCT
>CAZPYW010000174.1:1685-3419 GCA_964590095.1 uncultured Oscillospiraceae bacterium
CGCTCACCGGCGGCGCAAGCGCTGAAACAGACGATTTCCGCTTTACGCTGGAATCGATGCTTGCCTCAAAAAGCGGCCTTTACGCCATTGTGCGCGCCGAGACAAAAACCGAGGCGGCAGCAAAGCTGCTTTCTGCCATCGCCGGTGCTGCTGAACCGTCTGATGCGCCGCTGCACGAGCAGTTTTCTGTCTTTGCGCAGAATAACAGCGCCGAGGGACGCGAGAAGGAATGGAAAAACGGCGCGATGGACTGGGCGCTTCTGACGCTGGAGGACGGCGTTGGCTGGTTCGTGCTGAGTAACAACGGCGGCGAATTTGCCCGCGGCGACAGCATCCTTTTCCGGCTCTGGTACGATGGTCAGAGTATTGACCTGTTTGAAGCGACGCTTCCGGCGCTGCTGGACACCGAGCTGATCTGCACGCTAAGCAGCGCCGCTGCGGACGGGAATTGCGGATGGGATACCGTGACGCTGACGCCGATCGAGCTGCGTCTGGACGGGCATTATGCCGAGTCGCCGGATGAGATGCAGGTGTCGGAAATTTCCGTCACGCTGCGCGACGGCACATGCTTTGACCTGGCCAGCCCCGCCAATGATTTCTGCCAGACGCCCTATGGCAGCCTCGGCTCGCTCTCCTTCGCCGGTACGGCCGACGCGGGAAGCATCAAGCTCAGCTGGTTCTTTTCCCAGCTGACCGAGCCGTCCGAGGTAGCTGCGCTCACCATCAACGGCACGGCGTATTCGCTGCGCTGAAAAACACCTGAAAAGGGAGACGCTTCGTCAGGAAGCTGTCTCCCTTTTTTCGCAGCCAGACCGACTGTATTTCATGGACCGGCAGGCACGCCGCAGGCGGCATGACACCGGCAAAACAACCGCTATTACCATCCTCTGCGCGGCGGTGATTGTGCATCCGACCTTACCGCCTCAACAGACAGCGGCAGGAGGCGCTTGATGCTGCTCCTCCTGCCGCCGTTTTGCTGCTTACAAATCGATTTTTCTATTCTTAAAGTAATAGACTCTGTCGTGTGCATTTACCTCTCGAAGCACCCTGCACGGATTGCCGACAGCAACAACATTGTCCGGCAAGTCCTTTGTAACAACGCTTCCTGCTCCGACCACCACATGATCGCCAATGGTAATTCCCGGCAAGATCACAGCGCCTGCACCAATCCAGCAGTTTCTGCCGATATGCACCGGCGCGTTATACTGATACCCCTGTTCACGAAGCTCCGGCAGTATCGGATGACCGGCCGTTGCAACGACCACATTCGGGCCAAACATGGTGTGATCTCCAACATAGATATGCGTATCATCTACAAGCGTCAGACCAAAATTCGCGTAAATATTTTTGCCGAAATGCACATGATGCCCGCCCCAGTTTGCATGCAGCGGCGGCTCGATATAGCACCCGTCGCCAAGCTCGGCAAACATCTCCCTCAGAAGCCTTGCACGCCTTTTATGTGCGCGCGGACGTGTCGCATTGAAGGCATACAGCTTTTCCAGACAGCGCATTTGCTCCTTCATGATCTCTTCATCAGCCGGCAGATACAATTCTCCGGTGTGCATTTTTTCTTTCATGCTCATCTTGCATTCTCCCTATTTGCGCGCAGGAAACGCATTTTTTCTATCTGCCATACATCGAAGCCGTGAGACAGCGCCATTTTGACGCGCCGTCTGGTCTACTGGTTTTATAGCATATTCCGGATTTTTCGTCAAGCCGGAGCTGTCTCCTGCG
>CAZPYW010000175.1:0-3344 GCA_964590095.1 uncultured Oscillospiraceae bacterium
GCATCTCTCCAACGTGAAACGTTGAACATGCAGCGGGTCGATGTGGGCATCGACCTCTACGGATGCGAAATTCGATCCAACGTGAAACGTTGAAAATATGCGCCGCACGCGCAGCGTGCGATATGCCGCCCTGCGGCGGCGCAAAAAGCGGCGCAGCCGTCCGGCTGCACCGCTTTTGAATGCTTGTTAGTCCTGTCCGTTCAGGAAATCATATGCCACCTGGCAGTGCAGTGCAACGCCGGTGCGCAGGCTGTTGTCATCGAAGATGACATAGTCGCTGTGGTTCGGCTCTTTGCTGCCGCCGCCGACCATGGCAAACGCGGCCTTGGCCTTGACGGTGTAGTCTGCAAAGTCCTCTGCGCCCATCATCGGCTTGGTCTCGACCAGCATTTGCGGTGCGTCAACGATCTTGGCGGCGGCCTTGCGCGCCAGTGCCAGCGCCTCGTCGTTGTTGATCAGCGGCTCGGTCATCATGTGGTACTCGACCTCGGCCTTGCAGCGGAAGGCTGCGGCGGTCTGGGTTGCAATGCGCTCCATGATCTCGGGCAGCTTGTGGTGGACATCATAGTCATAGCTGCGGCAGGTGCCTTCCAGCACGGCCTCGCCGGAGATGATGTTAAAGCGCGAGCCGCTGACCAGCTTGCCAACGGTCACGACGACCGGCTGCATGGGCGAGACTTCACGGCTGACCATGGTCTGCAGGTTCATGACCAGTGCCGCCGCGGCAACGGTTGCGTCCACACATGCATCGGGCATGGCACCGTGGCCGCCGCTGCCGGTCAGCTTGATCGAGAACATGTCCGCTGCACTTGCGGCAGAGCCGGAGCAGAACGCAATAACACCGGCGGGAACCTGGCCGGCGATGTGCTGGCCAAAGATCATGTCAACGCCCTCAAGGCCGCCCTGCTCAATGACGAGCTTCGAGCCGGAGGCAATCTCTTCTGCGGGCTGGAAAATCAGCTTGACCGTGCCGCACAGCTCGTCCTTGATGCTGTTTAGCACCATGGCTGCACCAAGCAGCATGGCCGCGTGCGTGTCATGGCCACAGGCGTGCATAAAGCCGTCATTCACGGACTTATACGGCACATCGGCCTTTTCCGTCAGACTCAGTGCGTCGATGTCGGCGCGAAGCGCAACGGTTTTGCCGGGCTTGCCGCCGGTGATGGTGCCGATCAGGCCGGTCGGCTCAAAGCGGCGATAGGGGATGGCAAGCTTGTCCAGCTCTTTAGCAATGAGATCCGTGGTGTAGAACTCCTGCATGCTGGCCTCGGGGTGCATGTGGAAATCATGGCGCAGGGCAATGACCTGCGGCTCAACCTGTTTTGCGAGTGCGCGAAAATCCATGTTACATGTTCCTTTCTTTAAACATTTTGTCGTAAATATACCAAATGCCCACGGCGCGGTAGCGCCGTGGGCGCAGCTGATCGAAAAACCTGTAGAGCTTGCGCCTATGGGCGCAAATCAAATAGGAATCGGTTTTGACCGGCGGCGTGTACGTCGGGCAAAACGCTTTGCATGATGCAAGTGTTGAATTTGCGCGGTAAAAACGCGCAAATTATGCGCGCAGTATCATGAAAAAATTTCAAATGCGAACACAGCGCAGCGGTTCGCATTTGAGCGCGTGTCAAAGGCCTTTGACACGCGCAGCCCGCGGCGTATCACGCCGCGGGCTGTGTTTGTTTCCTGTCAGACGAGGAATTTAACCAGAACACCGGCGACGATGACCGAAACGATGGTGACGCAGACGAAGCTTGCAACCAGCATCGTGGGCATCAGCTCGGCGTTGACAGCCGCGCGCTCTTCGGGCGTGGAGGTGTTGATGTCCAGAGCCTCGTTGGTCAGCATGACGTTGATCGGGAAGCCAAGGAACGCGTTGAGCGTGATGGCGTAGGAGATCCAGAAGCTCTTCTTGAAGATCTTGCCGCCCAGCAGGGAAACCAGAGCCATGCCGACGGAGGCAAGCAGCACCAGAACGATGGCGACCTTTGCAGCGGCCATGATGGTGGCGAAGTCAGAGGATGCAAGGCTGCCGAACAGGTAGATCATGATGATGGTCATGCACATGCCCTGGCAGTTTGCCTTGGTCAGGCAGTCCTGGCTGAGGAAGCCGACCTCGTGTGCGGCAAAGCCGAGAACCATGGCCCAAACGTACATCGAGATGCTGAAGCCAAGGGCGGCGGTGCCGAGCTGAATCAGGTAGGAGACAACGGCGAGCAGGCCGATCTTGCAGAGAATCAGGTTGGTGCTTTCAGGCTTCTTTGCAGCTGCGCTGGTATCAGCCGTGGCAGCGGCGGGAGCCTTGAGCTCGCCGCGCTGATAGGCGGCGGAAAGGGACTTGGCCTCTTTGCGCAGGCAGAATGCAGTCAGCGGGTAGCCGACGATGCCCTGCATGGCCATGCAGACGATTGCGACCAGAGCGGCCTCGTTGTTGCCAACGGCAGCAGCAGCCTCACGAACCATGGCGGTCGCAATGGCGGCACCGGTCAGCGGAGGTGCGGCGGCAACGGCGTTGTTCCAGCCAAACAGCGCAGCGCCGATGGTCAGGCAGATGACAATGATGGCGACAATGCCCATCAGAGCGATAAGGACGGTCTTCCACTGGGCAAGCATTTCCTTGCGGTTGATCAGGGTGCCAAGGTTGATGACCAGCAGCATGGAGGCCAGACTGAACAGCGTGGCGCCGATACCGGACGCCTCGACGATCTGTGCGGGGAAAACGTGCGTCCAGAACAGCGTGAGCATCAGAATGGTAACAGTCAGTGCCATCGGGACAACACCCTTGGTAAGCTTGGCGACGAGTTCACCGACGACCATCACGGCAAGCAGTGCGGTCAGTGCGCCGAACGGCGTCAACAACAGGTTTTGCAGAAATTCCATTTTACTGTACTTCCTCTCTCACGGTAGTTACATTTTTCAGTCGACCGATTGGATATTTGGATTTTGCTTTAAATCGGTAAACTGTTGCACATGATTATACAAACGTTTCACAAAAAATGCAACCGATATGCACCACAAGTTTCACCTGCAAAAAACGTCACAATTTGTTCACAATGTCAAAAGTGGATGCTTTCACGGAAGAATGTCTTTATTGCGCGGACAAATCGAGATATACTATGGGAATTTGTAAGGCGTACATGGAAAGACGCGGATGCAGCAGATGTCGAGAGCAGAGGGAGACGCGGATTGACCGTGCTGCTGCATACGAAATGCACACGGTCAGACATGAATAAAAATCTGCATGAAAAGCAAGGGGATAAGAACGGCACACAGACGTTCCCCATGTGCACCTGTCGTGCGGAAATCAGCATTTTTGCGCCAAAAGGGTGCAAAAAAATCGCACGCGG
>CAZPYW010000176.1:0-933 GCA_964590095.1 uncultured Oscillospiraceae bacterium
GATGTCTGAAAAAATGTATCCCATTCCGTTCCGGTCGCTGATGAACTGGGTCGTTGAGGAATATGCCGCAAGCGGCGATATCTTCGGCGTACACAAGGCATATCATGCAAACGGCAAATCGCTCCCCATCTTTGGCGAGCGCATTGAAACGCCGTTTGGCCCCGCCGCCGGCCCCAACAGCCAGCTGGCGCAGAATATCATTGCCGCCTACTTTGCCGGCGCGCGCTTCTTTGAGGTCAAGACCGTTCAGAAGATGGACGGCGCGGAGCTTGCCGCGTGTGTGCCGCGTCCGTGCATCCTTGCCGATGATGAGGGCTATAACCAGGAATGGTCGACCGAGCTGGAAATTCCGCAGGCCATGAATGAGTACATCAAGGCCTGGTGTGCGCTGAAGGTGATCTCGAAGGTCTATGGTCTTGGCGACCCGAACGGCTTTGTGTTCAACATGTCCGTCGGCTATGACCTTGCGGGTATCAAGGGCGAAAAGGTCAACACCTACATCGACGGCATGATGGATGCCTCGCATACGGCGCAGTTTGCCGAGTGCCTTGCCGTTTTGAGCGAGCTGTTCCCCGAGGAGAAGGACTATATCGCCGCTATTTCGCCGCGCGTCTCGCGTTCGGTCACGGTTTCCACGCTCCACGGCTGCCCGCCGCAGGAGATCGAGCGCATTGCGTCGTATCTGCTGACGGAAAAGCATCTGCACACGTTTGTCAAGTGCAACCCCACCATTCTGGGCTATAAGACCGCGCGCAGCATTCTGGATTCGATGGGCTATGACTACATCGTCTTTGATGAGCACCACTTTAATGAAGATCTCCAGTGGGTCGATGCCGTGCCGATGTTCAGCCGTCTGCAGGCGCTGGCCGATGAAAAGGGTCTGGAATTTGGTCTGAAGCTCTCCAACACCTTCCCCGTTGACACCACGCGCGG
>CAZPYW010000176.1:955-3332 GCA_964590095.1 uncultured Oscillospiraceae bacterium
AATGTACATGTCCGGCCGCAGCCTGTTCCCGCTGACCATTGAGATGTGCAATCGAATCTCCCGCCAGTTTGGCGGCAAAATGCGTATCAGCTTTGCCGGCGGTGCGGAATATTTTAACTGTGACAAGCTCTTTGCGGCCGGTATCTGGCCGATCACCGTTGCCACGACCATTCTCAAGCCGGGCGGCTACAACCGTCTGTACCAGATGGTAGAGAAGGTCGAGGGCATGCCCTATGCAGCCTTTGCGGGCACAGACAGCGCGGCCATCAGCCAGATGAGCACCGATTCGCACAGCGACGTCCACCACCGCAAGCCCATCAAGCCCATCCCCGCGCGCAAGAGTGACAAGCCCGTGCCGCTGGTCGACTGCTTTACTGCACCGTGTAAGAGCGGCTGCCCCATTGAGCAGGATATTCCAGAATATCTTGAGCTTTGCCGCAGAGGGCTGTACGGCCCCGCGCTGCGCCTGATCACCGAGAAGAACGCACTGCCGTTTATCACCGGCACCATCTGCGCACACCGCTGCCAGAATAAGTGCTCGCGCAATTTCTATGAGGAATCGGTACAGATCCGTGATACCAAGCTGCTGGCGGCAGAAAAGGGCTACAGCGCGCTGATGGCATCTATCCGTGTGCCGGAAAAGGTCGCGGGAAAGAAAGCGGCCATCATTGGCGGCGGCCCCACCGGTATTGCGGCGGCGTATTTCCTTGGCCGAGCTGGCATCGAGACAACGATTTTTGAGCGTGAGGAAAAGCTGGGCGGCGTGCCGCGCTATGTCATCCCCGCGTTCCGAATCAGCGACGAGGCCATCGATCGTGACGTTGCACTGATGCAGAAATACGGCGTGGAAGTCCGCTGCGGTGCGCCTGCGCCGTCGGTAGAGACGCTGAAGCAGCAGGGCTATACCCATATCCTGATCGCGACCGGCGCATGGAAGGCCGGAAGACTGGACATTGCAGGCAATGTGCAGGGTGTGATCGGCTGGATGAAGGAGATGAAGACGCAGGTCAAGCCGTGTCTGTCGGGCGATGTTGTTGTGGTTGGCGCGGGCAATACCGCGATGGACGCTGCGCGCGTGGCAAAGCGCATGGGCGCGGCCTCTTCGACCATTGTCTATCGCCGCACCAGAAAGGAAATGCCCGCCGATGAGCATGAGCTGAAGCTGGCCATCGACGAGGGCGTACAGCTGCTTGAGCTGGCGGCGCCCATTGAGCAGAAGGACGGCAAGCTGCGGCTTGAAAAGATGAAGCTTGGTGAGCCGGATGCCTCCGGACGCCGCGCACCGGTCGGGACGGGCGAGTTCTTTGAAATCCCGTGCGAGCTGGTCATTTCTGCGGTCGGTGAAAAGGTCGATGACGCGCTGATGGCCGCAAACGGCATCGAAATGGGACGCAAGGGACCCGCATTCCGGACGAATGTTGAGAATGTCTGGTGCGCAGGCGATGCGCATCGCGGCCCCGCGACCGTGGTTGAGGGCATTGCGGATGCAGCGGCCTTTGCCGAGGCTGTCATCGGTGCGCCGCATACGTATGAGATCCCCGCTGCCGCGTATCCGGCCAAGGCCGACGCTGTGGCGAAGAAGGGCATTTTGAAGATGGCAAAGGACGCCTGCTGTGAGGGTGCGCGCTGCCTTGGCTGCAACACGGTCTGTGAGAACTGCGTCGATTCCTGCCCGAACCGCGCGAATGTGGCCGTGGTGCTGGCCGATGGCCGCACACAGATCGTCCACGTGGACAAGATGTGCAATGAGTGCGGCAACTGCACGCATTTCTGCCCCTACGCGTCCGAGCCGTGCCACGACAAGTTCACGCTGTTCCAGACGGCTGAGGATATGGCAGACAGCCACAATCGGGGCGTACTGTTCCTGGGCGGCGATCTGGTTCGTGTGCGGCTGGATACCGAGGCCGATTACGATCTGTCTGTCCCGAATGATCTGCCGCGTGAGATCGAGGCGCTGATCCTGCGCATCCGCAGCAACTACAGCTATCTGTACTGCTGAGGCTTTGGCGGCGCAGCAACTGCATGAAAACAGAAAAGGCGGCACGCACGGCGTGCCGCCTTTCTGACGCCGGTCACAGATGACGCGGCAGGGGAGGCGGCGGTGTTTCTCCGCGGTAAAGATTTTGTCAGGATATTTTGCAAAAACGCTTGACATTTTGCGGCCGCTGTGCTAATATATCTGAGCAGTCGAGAGACAGCAAATGCGCGAGTGGTGGAATTGGCAGACTCGCTAGATTCAGGTTCTAGTGTCCACTCCGGACGTGCGGGTTCAAGTCCCGCCTCGCGCACCAGAAAAGAAGCACCGTTTGTTAAAAGACAAACGGTGTTCTTTTTCAGTGAAATCAATCCCTTTGGGATTGGTGAAATGCGCTTCGCG
>CAZPYW010000177.1:0-3328 GCA_964590095.1 uncultured Oscillospiraceae bacterium
GCCTGTGCCAGTGCGATAAGCGCCGTGCCGTGCGTCAGCGGCTCGGTTGCCGTGACGGCGCGCCCAAGGCGCACCTGTGCAAAGCGTGCAAGCATGTCCGGCGTGACTGGCGCATCGGGAGCAAAACGCCCGTTTTCGCAGGCCATCGCGCCGCTTTGCAGCGCCGCCTCTATTGCCGCTGCATAGGGATGGCGACAGGGGACATCCTTAGCCGTGGCAAGCTTGCTGCGCACCATTGCAATGCGGCGCTCGACGGTCTGACAGCCATAGCCCAGCATGGCAAGCTCGCCGCGCGTCAGCGGCGCGTCGGGGCGCACGGTATTGTCGCGGTAGCAGACGCAGAAGCCCGCGTCCAGAAGCGCCTTTGCCGGCCGGAAGAAGGCACTCTCCGGCGAAACGTCACGGAACGGACACTGCGCAAGCAGCTCAGAGACCGTAACCACGCGATAGCCGTGCTGCGCCAGCAGAGCAAGCTGCTGCGCCAGTCCATCGGCTACCGGCGAACGGCGCGCCATATTATAGCCGTCCTTCTGGAAGATGATCTGCCCGCAGAGCGCGTCGGGGTCTGTCTCAAGCGCCCGCGCAAGCGGCGTTACCATGGCGGCAACCTCGGCCTCGTAATCTGCCAGCGGGAGCCAGCCCGCGCCGTCAAAGCTGGCGGCCAGATACTGATACCCCATACGCGCGTGCGCGTCATAGGCGCTGAAGCCGTCCTTTGTGTTGTCCACATAGTGCGGCGGGCGCGAGAGGTGAATTTCATACCCGAAGCGGCTGCGCATGAAATCATCCAGCTTTTTCAGGTCGTCTGTCACGGCGTCAAGACCGGACAGCGGCCTGCGGTTTCCATACACCAGCGGCTTTGGCCCATAGAGCACGTGCGCCCAGGTATGACTGGTGATCTCGTGGCCGCCGGAAAGAATGCGGTCAATCAGCTCGGGACAGTGTGCCGCGCCGCCGTCGGCGTCCTTTTCAAAATCGGGGTAGTGGTCATAGGCAACGCCGCCCCAATAGGCGCTGCCCTCGTTTCCGGGCTTGTCGGGGTAGTTGCCGGAGGTGTCGCCCACAACGTCAAACGTGCCCTTTGCGCCAAAGCGCTCAAGCGTTTCCAGCAGATCGAGCGTCAGAGGCTTGCCGGTTTTGCTGGGGTTTGCGGGCAGACGGCAGGGGCCGTCGTCAAAGGTCATGGCGCAGACACGCGTATCCAGCGCCACGCGCTCAATGCGCCGCACGGGTGAGAGATAGACCGGCGTGCGCGCCGCGATCTCATCCTGAAAGCGGTGCTTGAGCTTTTTGGCGCAGCCGATGGCTTTGGTGACTAGTGACATATGCCCCTCCTATCGCTGCACAAGACCGCGCAGCACGGTGTAGATCAGATACAGATATGTTTTGATGCGGAAGCGGCCGTGGCGGCGGTCGCTTTGCAGCCGCGCCAGCCCCTTATACCGCCAGCGGCACGCGCGGACAAGCACCGGCTCGGTCTTGCCGGCCAGAACGGCTGCGCGCAGGGCGTCTACGGTGCATACCTCGCAGTCAATGCGTGTGTAGGCCGTACCCAGCTCGGGCGCGCTGTGCGCGTCGCTTCCGGCGGTCATGGCCTTGCCCATCTGCGCGGCCAGCGCGTGCGCCTGTTCGTTGGCGGGGTTTTTCTTCAGCGCCGCGCGCGCGTTATAACCCTCGACCAGATCAACGGGCAGACGCGCCAGCTCATTTTCCGGAAGCTTCTGCGGCGCAAACGGATGCGCCAGAACGGCCACGCCGCCGCAGGCGTGGATGGCCGTGACGGCGGCCTTGACCGACGGCCTGCCGCCTGCGCGCAGCGCGGCGATATCGACCGGCCGCTCGAGAAACAGACCCAGAATATGCCCGCTTGTGGTGTTCAGCTCCACGCCAGGAATCAGCAGCAGCCCCTCGACCGCAGGCACCGGCGTGCAGGTGTCGTGGTCGCTGATGGTGATGGCATCAAGCCCCGCGGCCTTTGCCGCCGCGATCAGCTCATCAAGTGAGCTTCGCGCGTCGGTTGAGGCGCAGCTGTGAACGTGCAGATCAGCCAGAAGCATTTGTCTTTCTCCTTTTCATCAGGCTTTTCCAGTAGGCGCGCGCAGGCGCGGGGTCACGCCGCTCATACAGGCCGTTTTTGACGCGCGGGTCAAGCAGATCGGCAATTGCACCGAAAAACGGCCGGATACGGCCGCGCCGCAGATAGCCCAGCGCGGCGGCAAGATCGGACGGATAGTACGCCATTTTAACGTGCTGCGGCGCAGGCCGCGCGGGAAGCGGCGCGCCAAGCGCCAGCGCGCACCAGCAGCGGGCAAACGTTGTCCCTGCCGCGCGCGTCAGCGGATACGTCCCCCAGATGCGGGGGTTGCACTCAAGCAGATACGGCTTGCCGGTGCTGTCCAGCTTAAACTCAAACATGGCAGGGCCGGAAAAGCCGACCGCTTTGACAAGGGCGGTGGCCGCCGCGACCAGCTCCGGCGCGTCGACTGCCTCGCAGCAGCTGGATGGGCCGCCTGAAACAGGGTATTCGCGCACGCGCCGGTGGCAGATGGCATAGATCACCTCGCCGTTTTGCGCCAGAACGGAGCAGCCCATGCCGCCGCCGGAGAGATACGCCTGTACAATGGGCATTTCGCCGGTGATGGCAGAAAAATGTGCGGCAGCGTCAGAAAGCTCCTGTGCGGTGCGGGCAATGCGATAGCGGCTTTCGGCATGCAGACCGAATTTTTCACCGCATGTGGGCTTGACCACGCACGGAAGCGGGACACGCGCACAAAACTGTGTCAGCGCCTCGCCGCGTTCCGGCGCAAAGCTCTGCGGCACCGGAAGACCGAGCGACGCGCCAAGCGCGCAAAGCGCGTTTTTGTCATTCAGCAGCGCCAGCTGCGCGGGCGTGGCGATACACAGCGCGCAGACTGCGTCAAAGCGCGCGCGGTGCTCGCTCAGCAGTGCCAGCGTGGCCGCTCCCACCGGAAGCAGCGCGGGCTTCTCGCCGTATTCACGCGCAGCGTCGGCGCAAAGCGTGTACAGCTCGTCCGCATAGCCCGCCGACCCAAGCGTGACGCAGCGCGCAACGCCGCGCACGGAAAAGCCGAGCGGCGCGGGCGCATCGTCGCGGGTGCAGGCAATGACCGTGACGCCGCCCTCGATCAGGTCGCGCAGCAGCGCAACCGCCATTCGATAATGAACATCTGTGACAACAGCAAGCATAAGCCTCTCCTGCCCGCCCTGATGCAGCTCAGGGCAGAAAATCTGGCTCAAGTATACCACAAAGGTGCGCAAGGCGCAACAAAATGCGGCGCTTGTTTACAAAAAGCGCTGTATGTGTTAA